>JAIVJP010000340.1 GCA_020199975.1 Acidobacteriota bacterium | reverse complement strand
GAGTGAGCCGGATCAAATCTGTGAGCCTTTGCGGCGTTCACTTATGTAGCGTTCCACAGTGTGGACGAGGATATTCAGGCGTTCGGAGGTCTCCGCCTGCACGATGGCGATCTTGCGCATGGTTTCCTCGACGCCGTTAAGGCGATCCTTTGACTCAACCTGAACATTAGCGAGGCGGAGCATTACGTTCTCGATCTTCGTCATTCGTTCTTCAACACCACTTACCCGTTCCTCGGCCTTCACCTGCCGCTCCTCGAATCTCTGCATGTTTGCCGCAAACTGTGCTTGCTGTTCAAGGATGAACTGCATCGTCTTTTGCATTTCTTCGTTAATCATAACGATGTACGCTCGAATGTATTCTAACTTTTTAGAAGCCAGCGAAAGCTACTAGTTCGCGCCCATGGCTTCCTGTTCCCGTCTGAGCTTCAATCGTTTCGCATAAAGCGGGAACCGCGCGGTGAGATCAGCCACACCTTGCTGCACCTTTCGACGCGCGTCCTCTGATTCGGGCGCGTGAATGATTTCGGCGATCAAGCCTGCAATCTCACGCATCTCCTGTTCTCTCATTCCACGCGTGGTCACGGCGGGCGTGCCAATGCGAAGCCCTGAAGCAACAAAAGGCTTGTTTTGATCGAATGGAATCGTGTTTTTGTTGACAGTGATGTGTGCTGCTTCCAACGCTTTCTCGGCGTCTTTGCCAGTAACTCCCTTCCCATCCATCCACACATCAACCAGCATAAGGTGGTTATCGGTGCCCCCGGACACTAAGCGAAGTCCCTGCTCTTGCAGCTCGCTGGCGAGGATCTTCGCATTCGCCAGAATCTGACGTTGATACTCTTTAAAGTCGTCGCGCAATGCCTCACCAAACGCGACCGCCTTGGCTGCGATGATGTGAATCAATGGACCGCCCTGCACCCCCGGGAAAAGTTTCCGATCTATTTCCTTTGCATGTTCTTCCTTGCAAAGGATCAACCCACCACGCGGGCCGCGCAGAGTTTTGTGTGTTGTCGTGGTCACATAATCAGCGTGCGGCACTGGCGAAGGATGCAGGCCGGCGACCACAGGTCCCGCGATGTGCGCGATATCAGCAAATACTCGCGCTCCAATTCCGCTTGCGATTTCACCGATGCGCTTGAAGTCGATAATTCGCGGGTAGGCTGAGGCGCCGCAGATGATGAGTTTTGGTTGGTGTTTTTCGGCGATGCGCTGCAACTCGTCGTAATCGATCTGCTCGGTCTCGCGTGAGACGCCGTAGTCGGCAACTTTGTAACTGATGCCGGAGAAGTTCATCGGATGTCCGTGAGTCAGGTGGCCGCCGTGCGAAAGGTTCATGCCCAGGATCTGATCCCCATACTGGATCGCCGCCAGATAGACAGCCATGTTCGCCTGTGCGCCACTGTGAGGTTGCACGTTAGCGTGATCAGCACCGAAAAGTTCTTTAGCCCGATCAATCGCCGCTTGCTCTACGACGTCGCTCCATTCACAGCCGCCGTAATAACGTTTCTTCGGATAGCCCTCAGCGTACTTATTGGTGAAGACTGAACCCATTGCTTCGAGCACGGCTTCGCTAACGAAATTCTCCGATGCAATCAGTTCGAGGCCGTTCGCTTGTCGAGCTACTTCGTTGTCCACGGCCTCTGAGATCAAGGGATCAACAACGGAGAGTGAAGCGTTTTTTAACTCGGTCATTCGGTTCACCTTTTGGCCAATTCTATGTTGGTTATCTTCTGGACGCGGGCGGTATGTCGTCCGCCTTCGAAATCAGTGCTAAACCACGCTCGCACAATCTTCGGAATATCGCCCGGCGGTGTTGTCCGCGCGCCGATCGCCAACACGTTGGCATCGTTATGCTGGCGTGCCAGACGCGCCGTCTCGTCCGACCAGGCCACCGCCGCGCGCACGCCCGGCATTTTGTTGGCGGTGATCGCCATTCCGGTTCCTGATCCGCAAACAAGCAGTCCCTGCTGGACGCGGCCATCGGCCACCGCTTGGGCGACCCGGGCCGCATAGTCAGGATAATCCACCGACTCTTCGGACGTGGTTCCAAGGTCTTCAAACTCGATCCCGAGATCGCTCAGCAATGGTTTCAATCTCTCTTTTTCAGCAAACCCGGCGTGGTCACTGGCGAGTGCAATCCTCATCGGCAATCCTCTGGCAAAGGCTGTTCGAATTAGGAATTTGATGGTACATCACCCGTCGGGGGCTCGCAACGGAGGGGCAATTGTAGGGGTGGGGGAATCCAAAGCGGTGTCAAGCTCCGCTTGCCATCGCACTCCAAATAGAGAGGCTTCGGGTACAATCCCTCCATGGCAGAATATCTTGATGTAACCAAGTGGGCGCGTCGCGATCTATTTCAGTTCTTCCTTGATTTTGACAATCCATACTTCAATATCTGCACGCGCGTGGATGTCACCAGGCTCCAGGAACTCCTTCGTGGTCGTCCGAATGTCAGCGTCACGTTAGCCTATCATTACTTCGCACTTCGGGTCGCAAATGAGATCGAACCCTTCCGCTATCGCCTGAGGGAGGGCAAGGTTTTGATCCACGATGTCATTAACGGCGGAACCACTGTGCTGCTGCCGAATGAGAGCTTTAGCTTCGCATACTTTGACTACCACGAAGATTTTGAGAAGTTCATCACTGAAGCTCAACGGGCAGTAAACGAGTTGCAGAAGGGAGACGGCCCCTTTACCCCGAAGGAGGCCGACAACGCAATTCACTTCACTACGTTGCCCTGGGTGTCGTTCACGAGCTTTGCGCACGCGCGCAACTGGGGGCGCGAAGATTCGGTTCCGAAAATTGCGTTCGGGAAGTTTATGAAGGAGAGCGACCGCATTCTGTTGCCGATTTCAATAGAGGTGCACCACGCGCTAATGGATGGGCTGCATGTGGGGCGATTCCTGACGCGGTTGGAAGAACTGTTGAGAGAACCCGAGACCTACTTGGGTCGGAGCTGAGTCCGGTAAGGGATTGTAGGGGTGCCTCTCCGTGGGCATCCCGGTGGCGGTGGCCGTCGCAAGGGTGCCCACGGAGGGACACCCCTACAATTGTTCCCGGTTGCTTTAACTTTTTTGCTAAGCGAGAATGGCGAGGTTCATCAAAACATCGACTACAAAGTAGAAACCCGATTCAATGCGCTGGTCACAGTATTTTGTTCCCACCCTCCGCGAAGATCCGGCTGACGCCGAGGTCGTATCTCATAAGCTCCTGCTGCGTGCGGGCGTCATTCGCCAACTGGCCGCCGGCATCTACTCTTATCTGCCGCTTGGCCAGCGTGTAACTCTGAAGATCATGCAGATCCTCCGCGAGGAAATGAGCAGCATCGGTGGCCAGGAGTTTTCTTTGCCCGCACTTCACCCCGCAGAGGTGTGGAAGGAATCTGGGCGCTGGGACGCGATTGGCGACGACATGTTTCGCCTGAAAGATCGGAAGGGCGCCGATATGTGTCTGGGAATGACTCACGAAGAAATCTTTACCACGATCGCTCGCAACGAAATCCGGTCTTACAAACAACTGCCGCAGATTTGGTATCAAATCCAGATTAAGTTTCGCGACGAGGCGCGACCTAAGTCGGGTCTCATGCGCTTGCGAACCTTCATCATGAAAGATGCCTACTCTTTCGATATTGACGAGGCCGGTCTCGACCGGTCCTTTGAAGATCAGAGGGAAGCCTATAAACGCATCTTCGCTCGCGCGGGAATCAAGTACACCATTGTCGAAGCGTCATCGGGAGCGATGGGTGGTTCGGCATCGAACGAGTTTGTCGCCAGGACTGACGCAGGAGAAGATCTGATCGCCACTTGCGTGAACTGCGGTTACGCCGCAAACCTCGAAAAGGCAACTTCACGGCTGGCGCGGATAACTGATTTTGTAGGGCCGAATGAGGCTGAAGAGTTCCTTACGCCGGGGGTGCGAACGATTGAAGATCTGACTACTTTTCCGGGTGGGGCCACCGCGGAAAACCAAATCAAATCGCTCGTTTATGTGGCCACGATAAACAACGAGCTGACTGCAGCGCTCGTGCTCATGCGCGGCGATCACCAACTGCACGAGACAAAGCTTGCTGACGCCTTCGGAGCAACCGCCATCCGGCCGGCGCACTCTGAAGAGATTCAGGAACTACTGGGAGCTAGCGCAGGAAGCCTGGGCGGAGTAGGCGCAAAGGATATCGCGCGGGCGGCGAATCGTGAACTTGTGATAGTCGCGGACGAAGGCTTACGGGGCCGGCGTAACATGACGACAGGGGCAAACAGGGATGACCATCATCTCCGCGGTGTGGATATGACGCGCGACATTCGCGTGGATCGCTGGGCTGACTTGCGCACAGTTGCCTCAGGCGAGGCCTGCCCACGCTGCGAGACTGGCGTGCTCGAGGTTTACAAGGCTATGGAGATTGGCCACATCTTCAAGCTGGGCACAAAGTACTCCCAATCGATGGGTGCGACCGTGTTAACGCCCGAAGGCAAGGAAGTTCCGATTGTGATGGGAAGTTACGGCATCGGCGTTGAACGCATCATGACTGCCGCTATTGAGCAGAACCACGATCAGGACGGCATCATTTGGCCCAAAACGCTCTCGCCTTTTGACGTGATTGTCACAATCACCAACATGAAACAGGATTCGGTACGCGAAGCCGGCGAAGAGCTTTACAAGGATTTGCAGAGAGCGGGACTCGAAGTCTTGCTCGATGACCGAGACGAGCGCGCGGGGGTGAAGTTTAAGGACGCAGACTTGATTGGCATTCCATACCGCATTACCGTAGGTAAGAAGATTGCGGACGGCCTGGTCGAGCTGTTCAAGCGCAGGGCAAAAACCAGCGAAGACGTTAAGCTGAGCGACATAGTGT
>JAIVJP010000339.1 GCA_020199975.1 Acidobacteriota bacterium | reverse complement strand
GTCAGATAGCCACGGTTAACGTGCAATACATCGGAAATTCGAGTGACTACTTCAGAGACAAGCGGGTGCCGGAGATTGCCGATCGGGATTACAGCGACACACCGTTATCGTTGCTGGGTGCTCGTCAGGCGTTGAATCTCGCAAAGTTTGCGGGTGCGAATCAAGATGCGCCCGCAGAGTTGCAGCAGGCAGACGAGGATTTGCAGGCTGCGGAAAAGGCGTGGAGATTCAAACAGTCATCAGTCGAGGTTGATGTGTTGGCGCGCAAGGCGACCTCATCAGGGGCCCGGGCTGAAGAGATGGCTGTGGCCAGACGCGCCGCGCGTTTGCGACGCGAAGATATTCAACGAAGAGATGAGGCGTTGCGAACTGCTGAGAAGACCGCCGAGAATGCGCAAGCCGAGATCGATCAACTACGCGCCGCTCTTGATCGCGAACAGCGAGCGCGCGAGCTGGCTGAAAGAGATGCAGCCACGGCAAACGAGCAAACTCGCGAACAGCGAATTGAAATCGCCCGCCTCCGCGATGAACTGCAAACCGTCAGGGCTGAGGGGGAGGCGGCGAAGATCTCAGTCGCACGTTTTGAAGGCGAGAAGCAGGCCGAGGACGCCCGCAAGGAAGCAGCACAGCGCGAGCAACAGAGAATTACGGCCCACGCCACATTGAAGCAAACGCTGGCGAAGTTTGGAATGTTGAAAGAAACGCCCAGCGGCCTTCAACTTGCGCTGCCGGAATCGATTTGGAGCAGCGCGCGCCGTTCAGATCTGGCGGCTACCGCGGCAGCCAAACTCGAGCCACTGGCCGCGCTGCTGGCGAGCAATCCTGAGTATCAGGTGTTGATCGAGGTCTATACTGATAATAAAGGCGACGAGGTCTCGCTGCAACAGCTTACCCAGGACCGCGCCCGAGTGCTGTCAGAACGGCTACAGTCTGCCGGAGTAGATCCATCTCGGATTCAAGCCAATGGCATGGGCGCGTCGAATCCCCTGGCAAAGAACACGACCGTCGCGGGCCGTTCTCGCAATCGCAGAACGGAGATAACTCTGACGCCAATTCCGGGGCGCAGCGCGGCGAACCAGTAGGCAGTAGGCAGGCAGGAGGGGAGAGTCGGCAGACGGCAGTCGGCAGTAGGCAGGAAACGCTCCTAGATTAATCCCACGTGTGGGTCTGCGGTTTTAGGTTTCAGGAATTTGGTCCGTGATCTCTGGTTCGCCTGCCTCCTGCTCCTGCCTACTGCCTCCTGCGCCTGTCTCCTGAATTTCCATGTCCCCACTCGGACTCTTACAACTGGTCGGTTACAGCATCGGCGCTGTCCTGCCTCTCTGGATGGGCGCTCAGTTGGTCTCTCGCCGTCACAAGTTGACGGATCTGGAGCGCGTTCTCACGAGGACGGGCGCTAACCCGCAATGAAAAGATCCGCGTCTATCTCTCTTATTTCCCGACCATCTTCCTGGTAGTTGCACTTTGGCAGATTTGGATTGGCGACTACGCGCCGATGCTCACCAAGCTGAAGTTTTTCGTCTTCCCGTTTGCCTTCTGGATTGCTTATGTGCTGGGATTGATCGCTGTCACCGAATTGCTGATTGCCCGGAATAGCACGAATCGCAGCGAGCAACGGATCATGCGCACTTTGGCCGCATCCTTTGTGGCTATTGGCATAGTGATTCTTGCCGCGCTAGCGCTGGGCTTGGGTGACGGGACTACCCTGGGCCTTTATCTTAAGACTGTCGCCAATCTAGGTTCGCTGCTTCCGTCTGTATTGCTGGCCTACTACATCTACCGCTATCGATATCTCGAGCTCATTATCGAAGAGAGTCTGATTGTTGCCACTTTCGCCGCAGTCGTGCTCACGATCTATATCTACGGCATTCGAACAATCGGTGATTGGATGACCTCTCGTTACGGCGTTAGACAGGGTGTCGTGGAGGCCCTGCTTATTCTCGGACTAACGCTGGTCGCTGCCCCGATGCGACGCGGGTTGGAGCGTCGCTTCCACAGGCTGTTTGAGAGGGAAGCTGCGCTCTACCGGGAAGTAGTCGCGCGTATCAGTTCTCATGCCGGGCAGTATAAGCAGTTACCGGAGTTGCTCCACTTTGTTGAGGAACGCACCACGGAGGCGCTGGGGTTGCGGCGCGTGCGGATTTTCGTTAACCGTCATGCGACTGTTGATGAAGCCGAGCGGGATAAGCCCATAGACGATGCGGGAGGTGCAATCGAGCCATGGGTGGAGGAGGTATTGACGATTTCGCAGCGGAACGGATGGTCGCCAGTCGAGGATGATCCATTGCTGGTTGCGCAGGGGTTCCAGATAGCATACCCACTGCGTCGCGAGGACTGCATTGCCGGAGTGCTCTTGATCGAGGGGTCACCACGGAGCCTGACTTCTGATGCGCGGGCAGTGTTGGAAGTGCTTGCCGGGCAGGTCGCGATTGCCATCGAGGATTGCCGGCTGGTGGAAGAGAACGTGCGCCTTGAGCGCCGCGTTGCCGATGGCGAGCGTCTCGCGGCGCTGGGACAGATGGCTGCCACTGTCGCTCACGAAGTCAAGAACCCGTTGTCAGCAATCAAGTCGATTGCGCAGGTGATGCGCGAAGACCAGGGACTAGGAGTTGAATATGCGCGCGACCTGAGCTTAATTGTCGGAGAAACCGATCGCCTGAGCCAGAGTGTTACGCAGTTGCTCAGTTTTGCGCGGAAAGAAGTTGCCGAGGAAGTGCCGCTCAAGATAGGCGAATTGATCCGTTCGGCCGTAGGCCTGTTTAAGGCGAATGCCGAGGAACGACGCATTAAGCTTGAGATCCGGATCGAAGCTGATGATGAGCTGGCCGGAACGGCCGTGGCCGCGGTGCGCGACGCACTGTCGAATCTCGTTCTGAACGCTTTACAGGCCACACCAGCAGGCGGAGAAGTAATCGTCACTGCCAGGAGAAACGGAACCAATCTCTGTATCGTGGTTGAGGACTCGGGTTCGGGCATACCATCGGAATTTAGGCAACGTATCTGGGAGCCATTCTTCACCACCAAGCAGAGAGGGACAGGGTTGGGTCTGGCAATCGTCCGCAAGCGTATGGAGGAAGCGGGAGGCTCCGCTCGCCTGGCTGGATCACTTAATGGTGGTGGCGCGCGTTTTGAATTGCGGGTGCCGCTGCAGGCGCGGTGAGGGTTCGGGAATGAAGCATTTCGGGAGTGGGAGCGCCTCGCCCCTCTAACAGGCTGCTGAAAACCACGAGATCACACACACCAGCGCGAAAAGGATGCCTTATTCGAGTTATTTCGTGTGAGTTTGTGGATCGCTCTCACTGCTTCTATTGCTGATTATCACTTTTTCACACCTTGTTTAAAAACGTTTCCGCGGAACTTTCCCTCGTGCAATGCGTGTTAGCTCCGGACTTGGAGCCAACATCCCGGAAGTCGCAGATTGAGCAGGGCCGCTCAACCCTGTGTGCGCGAGTGACGCATGCAGCGCTCTTCAAGACTGCGAAAGCTCGACAAAGAAAGGTTCACTAAAAGGAGAACGCTATGACTCTGCGTAAAATCGTCAGCACGATTCTGTTCACAACCCTAATCACTGTTTTTGCCATGAGCGGCCAGCCCGTCTGGGCCCAATCCTCTGGTCAGCCTAACCAGAAAGAAACAAATGAGGACGAAACCAATCTCGATACTCAACTCTATTTGCTAATCGCAACTAATCAAGCCGTCGACGACGCGAAACTGCCGGTCGCGCTTGAGGGGGTGGTGAAGCAGTTGCGCATCGCGCTGCCATTTAAGAATTATCGACTGGCAGCCACCCTTATTAACCGGGTGAAAAACGACGGCAGATTAGATCTTCAATGGGTTGGTGGGCCTCTCCTGCCCGCTGCAGCGGCCAGCGGTAACACACCAAGCTTTAACGAATTTCGCATTAACAGGGTCAGACTCGTTACCGGTTCGGATGGCCGAGATATTGTGCGGATGGAGGGTTTCAAGTTTGGCGCCAAAATTCCCATTCAGATGGGGACAGCCCTTGCCTCGAACGCGCCCGGCGCGCCCGTCATCAATTACGAACCCACCGGACTGAACACTGACATCAGTATGCGCGAAGGCGAGCCAGTCGTAGTCGGAACCTTAAATGTCGGTCCTTCCGGCGATGCGATTATTCTCGTCATATCGGCCCGGCGAAGCTCGAAGCCTTAGGAGCTCAACCGCCTTCAACTCGTCCTACGGCTTTGCCGCCCGATGTGGGGCGGTGGCTCTGCCCCGCCGCAGTTGTCTTTTTGAAAAACATGGGGCTACGCCCTTCCGGGGCGCAGCCCCAATAATCAAAGAACAGCTTGCACGGAAGGGCACAGCCACTTCCTCACATCAGGCGGCGAAGCCGTGACGAAGCGGTCCCCATCAATATCCCTGAATCTGAGCCATTGAAAAACTGAACGTCTGGGCGAGACCATTTTGGAGCGGCTCCTCGTGGCCGCATTGGTAAGCCCCTAGGTGACACGGCGCAAAGATTCGACGACCCTTGGGTGTTTCCCTTTGCGGCTTTGATCTGTGTCCCCCGGATAACGAGGTTCTGCTCTGGCACGCAACGCGCTAGGAAATTTCTCCTGAAGGGCTCTAAACTAACTGGAAGGTGAAAAAAGAGGCGTTGCGATTACTGATTGTGGATGATGAAGAGGCCTCGCGCTACGGCATGCGAAGGGCTCTCAGTGCGTTTGGTTATGACGTTTCCGAGGCAAATTCGGCAGAGGCCGCCAGGGCACTCGTAAAGCAGCAGGAGCCGGACCTGATGCTTCTGGATGTGAATCTTCCGGGCATGAGCGGGTTGGATTTTCTGCGCGAGCTAAAGAGTTCGAACGGAAACGGACCGCTCGTAATCATTGTTACCGCCCATGGCTCCGAGCGGATGGCGGTAGAGGCAGTTAGATCGGGCGCTTACGATTACCTATCAAAGCCGTTTGAGCTTGATGATCTGCGGCTGGTGATAAAAAACGCCGCTGAGACGCTGCAACTCAGACGAGAAAATCTTTCACTTCGCAGACGAATCGAGATCGAACGATCTCAGCGCGGCGCCCTGATCGGAAACTCCGAAGGAATGCAACGGGTGCGCTCGATGATTGAGAAGGTCGCAGAGACCGATGCGACTGTGCTGGTGCGAGGGGAATCCGGTACGGGCAAAGAACTCGTGGCGCGCGAGATTCATGAGCGAAATAGCGCTCGCTCGACCGAGGCCTTCGTAGCGGTCAACTGTGCGGCCCTGCCATCGGAGCTGATTGAGTCGGAGCTCTTCGGCCACGAAAAGGGCGCATTTACTGGAGCGGCAACGCGGCGACAGGGCAAATTCGAGCAGGCCAACGGCGGCACGCTTTTCCTCGATGAGATCGGCGACATGAGCGCGAATGTGCAGGCGAAGCTGCTCCGTGCCTTGGAAGAAAGACGTATCGAACGACTGGGAAGCAATGAGTCCATTCCCGTCGATGTCCGGATCGTCAGCGCCACGCATCGTCCTTTGGAGCAGGAGATCGCGGCCGGTAATTTTCGCGCCGACCTATTCTATCGTCTTCAGGTTGTGACCATTGACATCCCGCCGCTCAGAGAACGGCGCGAAGACATTCCCTTGCTGGCTGAAACATTTGCCCGTGCCGCTGCGGACCATTTTGAGCTGCCCGCGCGATCGATTGGCCAAGGCACTCTGCGGCGCCTGGTTGAATACCATTGGCCAGGCAACGTTCGGGAATTGAAGAATACTATGGACCGTGCGGTAATCATGGCAGAGGGCGATGAGTTAAGCGCACGCGATCTTCCCGGCGAAATAGCCGCGGGTTCTCAGCAGATCGTGACCGATACTTCGGACGCCGACCAGGGGGGTTTGAAGGTACCCTTCACTGCGGATTTTCGGGAGGACCGGCGCGAGTTTGAACGGCGCTACATCAGTCGCTGCCTCGAACACACGCAAGGCAATGTAACCCGCGCCGCCGAGATTCTTGGCATGCATCGTCAATCTCTCCAGCACAAACTTCGGCAGTTGGGACTGGGCCGGCGGTATGTGGCAGTGGGCGCAGATGCCGACGAGTGAAGATCGCCGGAACGTTTTTGGAATCTTCTAAGCGGATCGCTGATCTTGACCACGTGGATCGATCACGGCGTATCGCCGCTCACGGTTTCCTCGCTGGTGCGAGCGGTCCCAACAAACGCGGCGGTCCGATGCGGCGAGCTTCGATCTGCAAGTGCTTCGCTGACCATGTTTTTCCGCCGTCCGTGGAG
>JAIVJP010000049.1 GCA_020199975.1 Acidobacteriota bacterium | reverse complement strand
GTATAAGTCCCCGGATTGACGCCCGACAGATCCCAGTTAACAGCTCGACCTTCGCCTGAGATCCGGCCGCCAGTAACGGACCACGTATAAAGCAGCGTGTCGTTGTCTGGGTCGGTGGCCTGTGCGGTCAACTGGACTTCTTTGCTCGCGCTCGGAACGCATGATTCTGCACTGGGGCCCTCCGGACACGGCAGATTAATAGTTGACGTGGATGCTGAGATGGAAACCGACGGAGGCTGATTAGGAGGCGGTGGCAGTTTCCTCGCGTTTCGATGGCCGATCCAGAACTGGCCCAGGAACCCGTGCGGGTCTTCCGACTGTCTGAAACCCAGCGGGTAGTCTGGCTCGCTGCCAAACAGTCGGTCGCCCTGCGGGTTCACATGCAGTCGATAAGCTGCGCTGAAGCCAAACCAGCGGCGCGGGAAAATTCGAACGCCACCGAGCAGATCCACCGGATTGTTCTCGAATGCGTTTGGCGTGCGGCCGCCAACGTAATGAACTGACTTCAGCTCTGCGATGGGCTGAAAGTGTTTGTTTACTGGGAAGTCAAAGCCAAGCCCAGCGATGAATTCGTCAGGCCGATCCAGCAAACTTACCGTGCCGCCGCCGAAGGCTTCCGACCGCGGGTTGCTGTTCAGGATGTAACCGAAGTTAGCCGCAAGGTGAACAGAGCGACTGAGGCGACCACCAAATACGCCGAACAGGCCGAAGTCGCCGAGGCTGCCACCCGGACTCGCCCCGCGCTGCAACTGGTTAAAACCCGAGAAGTCGTCCGCTTTATCCCAGTAATACCTATAAAACGGGATCAGGTTAAGACTTAGAGGATTATCCGGTCCGGTAAAGCGAATGTTGGCACCAATGGTGGCGGTGCTAAAAGCCGACTCACCATAGAGCCGATTTATGAACGGTGCATCCGCAATGTATGTCGGTGCAATCGTGAAGAGGTTGGGCACGATAATTGATTGAAACTGTGGGAACTGAGGCGGATTCACTCTAGTGGTAAGCACAACGCCCGGAAGGATGCTGCCCACCGGCGAACCCACGCCTGGGAAATTTGAGGCCGCGCTAAAACTACCGCTGCCCCCGCTAGGAACGCCTAGCCGGCTGGTATACGGCGGAGCAAACGCGTTACCCGTGAGACCGAAGTTCGGTCCAGTACCACCGACGAATGGAAATTGCACGAACGGCTGGCCGCCGATGAAAAATGAAGTTCGCGCTTCGGTGGGGCCCACAGAGGTAACCACAGGTATGCAGGCTGGGCAAAACGCAGGACGGAATACTGCACCGCTAATGCCAGTTGTTCCGCTCACCCGGGCCGGAGCCAAAATAATTGCGGGACCGCTACCCCGCAGTGAAGCACTCCAGAAGAGTTGCGAGTTTGGCAAGTAGAAGCCGGACAGGTGCCTTGGATTATTAACCTTAATCCCACGGTAAGCGTCGATATTAAAGAACAGCTCCAAGTGATCGCTGATGCCGATCTGGAAGCTGACTGGGATCTCCGAGATATCCACGTCCCCGGGATCACGGTCGTAGTTGCTGTAGGCAATGCTGAAAGTGAACTCACCTCTACGTAGCGTGTCGCCGTCGTAAATGGTGAAGAGTCCGGTTGGCCCACCAGGCGAGCCGCCTGTTCCAACGGTCGGAGCCTGATTGCGTGGATCATTGGCCCCTCTCGGAGTTTGTGCTGATACCGCCGTACACAGTACCAACGTAGTGAGCGCGGCAATTAGCGCCCTAGTTGCGAGTCTCATCGCATTCCTCCTGCGAAAGTATAAAGTTTGCTTAAGAGCATTGACCAACGCGATCAATTCCTTGATGCGGAGGCTCCAACTGTATGTCAGACGATATGTCAGAGATGTCAGAGATGTCAGAGAATTTTCAATCCTTCAGCGCCCAAACCAGCCGCGCAAATCTAAGATTCTTAGCTGGACCGACTGCTAAAATCATGCCAGACCATACTCTACCTTTTGGGGGAAATCAAGACCTTTTCACTGCTTAGGGCCAATTGTTTATGTTTTTTCCGTCACGCATAGATGCCACGCATGCGGGTATCATAGGCCACTCTGTCGATGGCCAGCATGTACGCCGCGGTCCTCGTATCCACGGCGTGAGCGTCAGCATAACGACACAAATCGTTGAAACTAGCCACCATCGTATCTCCAAGCCGCTGATTGACGACGTCTTCGCGCCAAAAGTAACCCATTCTGTCCTGGACCCATTCAAAATATGACACTGTAACGCCGCCGGCATTCGCTAAAATGTCAGGGATAACAAACACGCCCTTCTCGTGAAGCACCTCATCCGCAGCGGCAGTTGTTGGCCCATTGGCCCCCTCAGCCAGCACTTTGCACTTAATACGGTCCGCATTTTGCGAAGTAATCTGGTTCTCGGTCGCGGCCGGCACGAGCACATCACACTCCAACTCGAGTAACTCGCGGTTCGAGACCGTTTCAACTCCTTCGTAGCCCTCGAACGACCGGGTCGTTTGCAGGTAAGCAAGAGCGGAGGGAATATCAATACCATTAGGATTGTAAATGCCTCCATGAACGTCCGAAATAGCCACTACTCGGTACCCGGCTTCATGAAGCAGACGTGCGCCGATGCCCCCCACATTCCCGGATCCTTGCACCACCACTCTCGTCTCCTCGGGCTTCATCTGAAATCTTTTTATCGCCTCGCTGATAACGATGAGCAGGCCGCGGCCAGTAGCTTCCCGGCGACCGGAGGATCCGCCAAGATCAATTGGTTTCCCCGTAACCACCGCTGTCACGGTATGTCTGGCGTGCATCGAATAAGTATCCATGATCCAAGCCATCGTTTGCTCGTTGGTATTCATGTCCGGCGCCGGTACGTCTTTCTCCGGCCCAATAAAATCGAGCAGCTCCGAGGCGTACCGACGGGTCATCCGTTCGAGCTCACCCATTGACATCTGTTGCGGATCGCAAACGACGCCGCCCTTCGCCCCTCCGAAAGGAACATTGACAACGGCACACTTCCAGGTCATCCAGGCCGCCAGAGCTCGCACTTCATCTATGTTTACATCCGGTGCATAACGAATCCCGCCCTTGGCAGGACCACGCGCGAAATTATGCTGAACGCGATATCCTTCGAACACCTGAATCCGGCCTGAATCCATGCGGGTGGGAATATAGACCTTGAGTTCCCGGTTAGGGACACGCATCACCGCGTAGAGATCCGGATCGAGATTGAGCAACTGCGCCGCGCGATCAAACCGGGACATCATCGACTCAAACGGGTTCGCTTCTTTTATCTCTCGTATGTCATCCACATAAACTGTGCTTTGCAAGGACATATCCATCTCCAATTCTTTTGATCGAAGCGCGGGGGTAGCCACTAGCGCAGAGCTTCGTTCATCGCACCGGTGCGGTAGCCATGAAGATCGAGGGTAACGTACTTAAAGCCGAGTTCGCGAAAACGATGGGCCAACTCTTCAACAATTTCAGCACATAGTGCGCGGCCCATCTCCGTGGGGGCAATCTCCAGACGCACCAAACTGTCGTGATGGCGCACGCGAAATTCTCGAAAGCCCAACTGGCGGAGAATCTCTTCGCCCCGATCAACTGTTGAGAGGCGTTCGATGGTTACCGGAGTGCCGTAAGCGATTCGTGACGAGAGACAAGGACTGGCAGGTCTGTCCCAAGTTGGCAATCCAGCCCGCCGGCTTGACTCACGAACCTCCTGCTTGCTCATCCCAACTTCAATCAGCGGACTTCTGACGCCGTGCTCGTTTGCGGCGGCCCGTCCCGGGCGATAGTCGCCGAGATCATCGGTGTTCGAACCATCAACGATGAACTCGAAATTCCGCGCCCGAGCCAGCGGCTCCAGCTTTGTGTACAATTCGTCCTTGCAAAAATAGCAACGGCTGGGCCCATTGGCACGATAAGCAGCATGTTCCAACTCGTCCGTCTTAATTGTCTCGGCGCGAAACCCAAACTGCTCGACGATCCGAGCAGTCTCGTCACGCTGATACTGCGGTAAGCTGGCCGAATCGCCGGTTACGCAAAGCGCACGATCTCCCAGTTCGGTATTGGCAACATAAGCCACATACGTGCTGTCAACGCCGCCGGAGAACGCAACCAGAACGGAACCCATCTCGCGAAAGAGTTGCCGCAGTCTTTCTTCTTTCGACCTGCCTGCGGAATGATCGTGATAATTTACCAGAGGGTCAGTCCTACCCTCAGTTTCGGTGATGATAGAGTCCTTCACAAATTCAGTCGCTCGGGAAATGAAGACACGTCTACCGCTCCTCGGTCCCTTTCCACTCCACTTAGTAGCCTGGATACGTCAGCGCATGGTATCCCATGCATCAACATGGGCGCAACCGGCATCACAGTGTCCCGATGTCAGTGCCTTGCTACAACTTAGCTTTGGACGACCCGACTTCTGGCGTGTTAAGATCGTCGCCTCCCCAAGCACTCTCTCCTGGTCGGGTTCGCGGCTTGTTTTCTAATGCGCGTCTGGTCAACGATGCTTTCTCGTCTGTGGTTATATGCAATCGTTCTGATCTCTTCGGCTGCCCTGCTTGTCGCCTGCGCAAATTTAGCTAGCGCGCAGGCCGAAGAGGCCCTCGGAGACGGCGCCGCGGACCCGGTTAAATTGTTTGAGCAAGCTCAGACTGCTCATGCGCGGGGAGACCCGAACAGTCTGGCGCGGGCTTTGGCCTATTACGAAGAGGCGCTCAAGGTTAAACCCGAATTTCCTGAAGCCGCGTTTCAAATGGGTAACGTACTGGCGTCGCTGGGTCGTTTGGCTGATGCCGAATCCGCATTTCGACGGGCGATCAAACAACGAAAAGACTGGTCTCTTCCTTATTCTGCACTGGGAATTCTGCTGGCCCGCACCAACCGTGAC
>JAIVJP010000277.1 GCA_020199975.1 Acidobacteriota bacterium | reverse complement strand
ACGTAGCGCTGCGGCTGTCAATTCGCTCACTTATCTTTTGTAACTGGGGAAGTACATCTTCGTTGATTACCTGTACGGAGCTGACTCCGAACGAGACCATCAGGGCATCGCGAATCAAGGTTTCCAACAACTCCAACCCAAACTCATATTCGTCCTTGTGTTTCACCTCGTTCATCTCTTCAGCCAGGCGTAAGAGACGAGTATGATCCCCGGTGATGGCCAGCGCCGTGAGCACTTGCAGCATCGCGTCTCGTCGCTCCTTAAAGCTTTCCAGATCGCCAGCGAGGGCCCGTCCGATGCTGCCGTTGCCGGCTCGCGCCCTTAGCCCGGCCTCTGCCGGAGTCGCAAGTTTATTCGTCAACAAGTGTTGTTCGATCTCCGCCGTAGTCAGCGGTGAGAATCTAATTGCTTGGCAGCGCGACCGAATTGTTGGCAGCAGCATAGCGGGGCGCGAGGTGATGAGAATGATGTGGGAAGTAGGTGGCGGTTCTTCCAGGGTCTTCAACAGTGCGTTTGCCGATGCGTCATTAAGCTTGTCAGCGTCGTCCACGATGAATACCCGCGCCTTGCCTTCGAAAGGTCGAAAGTTAGCCTCACCTTCGATATGCCGCATCTGATCTACCAGCAACACCCGCTTGGGCGCCACCACCATGCCCACGTCGCCGTGATCAGTCCAAATGATTTTCTTCCAGTCATCAGAGTCTTCGGATTGGGGAAAATTGAAGCGAGACATTCGTACACACGCCGGGCATTTTCCGCATGCTTCGACGCCTTGCGGAGCACGACAATTGAGCGCCCTTGCTATCTCCACGGCAAAGAGCTTTTTCCCAACGCCTTCTTCCCCTGTAAACAACAGCGCACCGGGAAGTCGCCCGGATCTGAGCATTCGTCTGAGTAGGTCTTTTACAAGTTCATTGCCGGTGAGTTGATCAAACATTTCTATAGTGGCTGTGTCTGGCGAGATCCTGCCGCTGCCTGCTCCCTCGAGACTATCTGGCCGCGAGCCTCAAGAAAAGGAACGACTACCCCTTTAACGCGTTCATGAGTTTCTTCAGCTGACCCCTTTGTCGTGAAAATGCGGAAGCGCTCCGGTTCCTTCCCCGCCAGGTCCAAATAGGCCTCGCGAACCCGGGTATGAAATTCTGCGTCCTCTGAGTCGAGGCGATCCCCCTTTCGCTTGCCGTCTGACCTGCGCCGGGTTCGCGCAGAGGATTCGGTTACTGAC
>JAIVJP010000561.1:1246-2246 GCA_020199975.1 Acidobacteriota bacterium | reverse complement strand
GTCCGATTGGCTGGCAGGATGTGCTCCGGATTGAGGAGGTAATTTATCTGAGCAAGAAGGGTAAACGCAAGTTGAACCGAGAAGGGTGCAGCATTGATCTGAGCGCTCTGGTAACGGCGCTCTCCTGGAGGCTGCTCGGCCCCTCGTCGTCTGTGCTCAACCCGGTTCTGTGGCCTTAGAGCGGCCCCGCTTGAGCCAACCGATCTCACGAAAATTGCATCGAAATGACTGGAAAAGAGTTGAGTTGTTTTTTGAGAAGGAACCATGTCTTACCGAAAAATGCTTTCGTTTGTCGCAGCCCTGGCGGTGTTATTCGCTACCACGGCCGCGACATTCGCAACCCGTTCGGAAAATCCTATCAGCGACAAGAAGAACGTGCGTATCTTGACGCCGCTGAATTTGCCATCCTCATACAGGATGATCTTATTTCTCAGGTGGGTAATGAGCTTGATATCACGCGCAACTTTATTCGGTCGTTGCCTGCCGGATCGCGAGTAATGACCGGATATATCACCAGCGGGACTCTGCAGGTTCGTCAGTCGTTTACGACGGATCTGGACAGGGCAGCGCGTTCGCTGCGCATTCCGTTGGCCAGCGCAGCGGCAGCGCCGTTCAATCCTTATGTGGAAGTCAGCGAAGCTCTCAGCAGGTTTGATGCTGGTTGGAAGGGGAATAACGCCGTCCTTTTGATCTCGGACGGACTAGACATCTCGCGCGGGTTTGACTCGAGCGCTGCCGGCAACACGTTGGATCTCCACCGGGCGATCAAACATGCTAATGAGGGCAACGTTGCCGTCTATTCGTTTTACGCGCCATCTGTAGGCCTGACAAGCCGAAGCCGGCTCGCTGCCAGCTACGGCCAAAGCTCACTTAACCGATTGGCCAGCGAGACGGGTGGAAAGGCATTCTTCCAGGGCACGACCGGATTCGTGAGTTTCGACTCGCACTTCCGGCGCCTGCGAGAAGCGCTGAACGCGCAATACGCGGTGGCTAACTAGGC
>JAIVJP010000561.1:0-1225 GCA_020199975.1 Acidobacteriota bacterium | reverse complement strand
CCGTTGCCCAACATGAGGGCAAACAACGCCGTGTGGAAAACCAGGACGCCGTCGGGAGCAATCTCCCGGCGGCGTTTTCGCACGCAGCACACCATTCAAGCTCTTCACTGGGACCGCAGGCGTTTCGCCCGCGCAGCGCGAACAGCACGTGTGCAGTTGAACACTTTGGGAGATCATCGCACCTGGCGGTGCTCTTATCAGGCGAGACGCCTGCGGTCCCAGTGAAGAGTTGCATGATTAGGGCGCCGGCCTTGCATCGTCCGGCAATCGCTGCTCTGTCTTGGTTCGTGATGAGCCACGATGGTAAAGTTGCTATGACGCAGAGAGAGATGAAGCAAGATGGGTAAGACAAGTTAGGGCGTATTCCTCACTGTGTTCTAATTTGGCTGGTTGTTGGTCATCCTGAGGCCGGCAGGACGAGGCACGAGCGACTCACTATCTGGTAGACAGGCAAAGTGCGCGAATATTGTCTCATCGTGGAGGGGGCTTTCCTCTCGGAATCTGAAGCCGAACATGCTCTGAGAGACCCATTCATTGAAGATTGGGTCGAACAAACGGGGCATTTTCGAATCCACAACATGGATGAAATCCAGATCACGCCTGGCGTCACCCTTGGCTCTCTCGGCGTGGTGATGCTTGATGACCGCGTGTTCGAGATCGCCAGCGCAGATCCCGAGCACCCGCTGACTGAGCACAAGGCTAAGGGTGTCGCCGAAGCCCTGCGCCGACAAGATATGTTCGATGAAATCAAAGTGGAGCCGCGTGGCGAAGAGTAGGGAGAATCGGGGGTGTCATATTCTGCAATCGCGCTGCACTGTCCGCATGGCGAACGACTAACAGGGCCCGGAAAGTCAGATGCTTAGCACTTAACCTTGAACTGACCTACGAAGAGTATTGCCGATGCGGACCTCAAAAGCGCTGGACGGAACTTTTCTTAGCGGCCGCGTGTGCCTGGTGGTTGGCGACATTACAAAACAGAACGTCGACGTTATTGTTAATGCAGCCAATTCGACGCTTTTGGGTGGCGGCGGTGTTGATGGTGCAATTCATCGAGTCGGTGGGGCAGCGATTCTGGAGGAGTGTCGCGAGATTCGGAGAAGTCAGTATCCTCAGGGGCTCCCGTCTGGCGAGGCAGTAATTACGACTGCCGGAAATCTGCCTTCACAATTCGTCATTCATACTGTCGGGCCCATTTATGGTCGACATGATGGACGCGAAGCAGAAC
>JAIVJP010000338.1 GCA_020199975.1 Acidobacteriota bacterium | reverse complement strand
AGGACAATCTAGAGTCGACATTACGCCGAAGGCGTGGCCGAGTTGTAGCCCAGGGTTTTCTACCCTGGGTTTGTAGTATCAAGTACCATAATAACGCCGAAGGTGTTGGCGAATGGGGCGCCCATTCAATCGCGAACTCCTTCAGAGTTCTGCATATTACTGGGGCCTTTAATCCCAGGGTAGGAAACCCTGAGCTGCAATTCGCGAACACCTTCGGCGTTGTTTCTACTAGCGAGAAACGATCTCGATATCCTGCAACACTTCCTCTGGTTTCCATTCATTTCCGCGATAGACCTTATGAACTTTGCCATCGCGAGCGATGATCGCGGTTCTCAGCCCGTGGAGAATCTGATCTTTTTCCGGGTAGTACTGCAGTCCAAAGAACTGGGCCACTTCCTTCACTTGTTCCTTCGTGCCGGTGGCAAACGCCCAGTGAGAAAAGGTTTCGTCTCCGAAGCGGCCCGTATGCGAGGCGCCGTAGCTCCGCAAAACTGCAGGGGTGTCGTAATCTGGATCGATGCTAATACTCAACAGTCGCGTCTTTTCGTGGAGCTCAGGCTGTTTCTTCAACTCTTGGTCGACCTGCGAAAAGTTGTTGCTCATCAGCGTGCAATACTCGGGGATAGGACAACGCGTATAGATAAATGTTAGGAGGAGTGCCTTTCCTTTGTACTGTCCCGTTCGAATCGGCTGATTATTCTGATTGACCAGGGTGAAGTCTGGGACTTCATCACCAGTGTTTGCTCCCACTGTACCGGGAGAACCTTTGACGCCGGGCTCCGCGTTCGATTTGATAATAACTACGTTCTCCAGCCAGGATTCGGCCCCGTCCACAACCAGCGTGGCCGTAATTTGATCACCCGGGGCCACCTGATTGAAAACCCACTCGTCACGTACCGTGAAGGGCATGGTCATAGCGTCCATGAAGTCCTTAATCTCTTCGTGCGAGACCGTCACCAGGTGCTTGTCTTTCTCGACTGTCAAGACTTTGCCCTTCAGCTCATAGCGGTTGGCGTTGGAGGTATCACGCCGGCAGCCTGAGAAAGCAGTAAGTGTGATAAGGAGAACGAAACTAATGACGAGCAGCAGGGGAATCGAGGTTTTTGTTGGCATATGATCAGGTGAGAAAACAGATGCGGCTAGAGCACTCGACCGAAACAGCCTCGAGGTTAGGAAGGGCGGTTTACGCCCGCGCGTTGGATGGCACTCAACACAGCGGGGGTAAACCGCCCTTCCCGACCATGAGGTCATCCTTTTTGAGTCTCTGTTGACTGCTTGAATCATCACCTTGATTCTATTTCCTCTCCAACTTTTCATCATACATTTGCTGATAAATCCAAAAATTAGTCATCACCTTAAACACGTAGTCCTTCGTCTGAGAAAAACCAAGTTCCGGCACGTAACGGTCGACTTCATTAGAACGTGACCGGCTGATCCAGCGAGCGACGTTTTCAGGACCACCATTGTAAGAAGCTGCAACTGCCTGGGGCTGCGCCGGAAACTGTCTGAATAGATTAGCAAGATACTGGGAGCCAAACAGAATCGCAGTATCAGGATTATAGAGGGTGTCCTGAGTGAAATCATCGCCTAAGCCAAGTTGGCGGGCGATGTCGTTAGCTGTCTCAGGAATGAACTGCATCAACCCACGCGCGGCCGCAACCGACTTCGCATCCGGCTGGAAGCGCGATTCCTGTCTGGCAATTGAGAGCACAAATCTCGGATCGATTCCTTTCGGCGGCGCATGCATGAGCAGCGACTCGCGATAGGGCGGGGGGTACAACAAGTCGACCAGCTCGCGGGGTGCTAGTTCCAGAACATAGGTGGCGGGGATGTTTTTCCAAAGGTGTTCGCCAAAACGCACTGCGCGATTCGCTAAGCCACCTCGCAAAGAGTAGCTCGCCAGAGTGTAATCGACATCAGACTGTGATGTTACGGTCGCGGTTCTTTCCGGTGGGGTGGCGGCACGCATTACAGGTGTAGTCACAGTCGGGTCGCTCACTTCCGAGCGCGCAACAGCAAACTCAGGAACACCCTCGTCGTAGAGGCCAAGAAAAAACAGTTCTTCAGAAAGTGCTTGATGAGACGGCTCCGCCCCGCTTGGCTGCGGCTTGGTAGTATTTACATCTTGTCTGCCCAGCGTCAATAAGTTGAATGATGGAAGCTTGAAAGTGGGCAATGCTTGATAGGCAAGCTGCACAAGTTCCAGCATCTCATCTCGCAGAGCCGTATCCTCTATAACCCGCAAACCGGCCTGGGCCAAACGCCGTCCCTGTTCTGCTTGACTGCTGTTGATCGCTTTTTTCGCGGCCGTACGCAACGCCTTTGCGCGTGTCTCGAGGAGAGGACGCGTTCTGGCATCGGAGCCAATTGCCAGCAATCGTTGGGTCGACCGTTTTCCGTAGTATTCGTTTCTTCCGTCGGGGATTGAAAGATATTCAGAAATCGCTTCGTTGGTTCTTCCCAGTTGCTCCAGCGCGTAGCCGCGGAGGAAAGTCAATTCTTGTGAAGTGGTCCCCCCAGGTACGCGGGTGCCGCCGAGATCCGGTCGACGGCGAAGTTCATTTGCGTCGGACACTACTTCCTGCCAGGCACCCCGCGCTAGATGGATTCTTGTCTGCGCGAAGAGAGCCAGAGCGTCCCCGATCTTGCCCTTGAAACGCGTGCGTGTTCGTTGGACCCAGTCAAGCGCTTCTTTGTGACGACCAGCTTCGTGCAGGGCATCGACGATGTTCAGGTAGGCCCGCTCAGGATTAGGCGCATCCGGGAATCGTTCGATGAAACGCCGGTAAGCAACCACCGCCTCATCGGTCCGTTTAAGACGATTGTAGGTCCCGGCTGTAAAACTGAGCGCGTCAGGTGCACTCATGCTGTCGGGAAACTGTTCCAGAACACGCTGAAAGTATTTTAAAGCCTCGTCGTATTTCAGTTGGAGGTAGAAACCCCGTCCCATTTGATAGAGTGCATTCGCCGCGGTCGGACTTTGTGGATAACGCTCAACAACCGCGAGATAGTGACGCCGCGCCGCATCAACGTCCCGGTTGAATTGATAAACCGAAGCGCGAAGGAGATGCTCTGCTTCCGGCAGTTGTGCCACCCCGCCCTGATCTGGGCCTTCTGTTTCTAGGGCATCGAGACCGCGCACACCGGCTAGCGCAAAGTCGTCAGGTCGCGAGGCGTCGGGCATCTGCGTTACCAGCCTCGAAAACGCTTCGCGAGCCTCCTGCCGCTTCCCTGAAGCCAGCAGTGACTGCGCAATCAGGGTCAGTGCCTGGCGGGCCAAAGATCGATTTTTCGACTCGCCGAGCGGCCGTAGCGCAGTGACCGTAGCGCTGTAGTCTTTGCTTTCGTAAAAGCTCTGGGCCAACCTCATTGTTGCCGCCTCGCGCAACAGACTCCTGGGTGAGGTTGCAATCAATTGCCGCAGTTTTTCCCGTTCGACAGCGAGGTCGCCGGTTGCCCGGGTCAACCGGGCAAGATGCCATAACGCATATTGCGAGAGCACAGAGTGGCGCGCGACGACGGATTGATAGCTCGCGTTAGCTTCAGCGAAGTCACCTGTTTTCTCCTGTAGCCTGCCGAGCAGATAGTCATAATTATTTGCTGTCAGGATTTCATGGGTTGAACCACATAAGGCGTTAAGCTCTGCGAGCGCGGCTTTGACATCAACAGCGTCCATCGCCAATCTGATTCGCGCATGACGCTCCTGCGGCGTTTGCCCGTGGGCGGAAAAAGATGCAAGCAGAGTCGCCACGACTCCGAAAGCGAGGTTGAGCAGTTTGGTTTTATGGTGCACGTGTGGAATTATCATCTACAGGCGGGGAATTTCCCAAACTAGCCGGATTGATGGTGTCTAGATTAACGGTTCTTTTTGCTTATGGCTTCTCAAGAAAAAAGCACAGCTCAGATCAGTCAACGCGCCGAGCTATTGGATGGCGCGCGCATCGCTAATGACATCAAGCGAGAAGTGGCGGCCGAGATTGCCCAGCTCTGGCGGAAACCTGAACAGAGACCCTGCCTCGCGGCGGTACGTGTCGGCGATGATCCGGCTTCAGAGGTCTATGTCAAAAACAAAATTCGGGCTTGCGAGGAAATTGGAATTCGGTCAGAACATCATGCGCTGCCGGGTTCTACTACGGCGAACGAACTGCGGGAGCTGATCGCATCGCTCAACTCGCGAGATGAGATTGACGGCATTCTGGTTCAGATGCCGCTGCCTGGGGGCATCGACCAAGCCGCCATCATTGAGACTTTGAATCCGGCGAAGGATGTCGATGGATTTCATCCTGTTAACGTGGGACGCCTCGCACTGGGCCTGCCGACCTTTGTGCCTTGTACGCCGGCAGGAATTATCGAACTTCTCACTCGCAGCAAGATTTCTATCCGCGGAGCAAACGCTTGTGTTGTGGGTCGTAGCCAGATCGTCGGCCACCCGATGGCGCAGCTTCTCATCCAGAACGACGCAACCGTGACGATTTGCCACTCACGAACGCAGGATCTCAGATCCGTGACGACGCAAGCTGACATACTCGTGGTAGCCATCGGTCGCCCCGGGTTGATCAGAAGGGACTACATCAAGTCAGGCGCGACAGTGATAGATGTAGGAATGAACAAGATCTCCGACGAAAGCGTGGCCCGCGCGCTGTTCGGTGACGAGGCAGAGCAAAGATTGGAAATCATCAAGAAACGCGGCTACACGCTCGTAGGTGATGTGCACCCCGCTGAAGCAGACGAGGTAGCAGGACGGCGCACGCCAGTGCCTGGTGGCGTGGGCTTGCTCACCGTCGCGATGCTGATGCGAAACACGGTTAACGCCGCTAGGATTTTGGCCTCCGAGCGGCAGGCTAGTACTCAGGGATTTTCTTCCAATCGGCAATTGGCAATTGGCAATTGGCAATCGGAAATGACAATGCTGCGCATTGGCTTAACAGGATCGATTGGGGTAGGGAAATCATTCGTTGCCGGTGTGTTGGCTGAGCTTGGCTGCCATATGTTAGACGCGGATCAGGCGGCGCGAGAGGTCGTTGCCACGGGTTCTGCCGGGCTATCGGCGGTCGTCGAAGCTTTCGGTGAGGGCGTCCTTCAGAAAGACGGAACACTGGATCGACAACAGCTCGGTTCTCTGATCTTTGCCGACCAGAGTAAGCGCCAACTCTTAAACTCGATACTTCATCCATACATTATTGCCTTGCAGGATCAACAGTTGTGCGAATGGGAGGTCCTGGATCCGGAGGGTATCGCCGTGGTCGATGCAGCGCTGATGATTGAGTCTAGCGGCTTCAAACGCTTTGACAAGTTGATTGTTGTACACTGCCGACCGGAAGTTCAGCTAAAACGTTTGATGACTCGAGATAATCTGACTCGTGAAGAGGCGCGGAAACGAATCGATGCCCAGATGCCGCAGGAAGCGAAACGGAAGTTTGCTGATTACCTGATCGACACATCAGAAGGATTTGAAAGCGTCCGAAAGCGCACCGGCGAGGTCTATGAAGAGTTGCGCCAAATTCGACAGATGCAACGCAACCAGAGCCAGTCAATCTGATCGTAGTCAACATGAAGAGAGTTCCCCGCATAGGAAGAAGAGCCCAGACTCTAGTCGCCGGACTATTGCTCATGGTTTTGTCAATTGCTCCCATTGGTTGCTTCGTTGATGAAAGCTACCAGCCTTATTACGGGCGGGTTGTAGTGCGAAGCCGTCAGGACTTTCGCTGGATAGATGGGGGTCTGCCGCAAACGTTTGATCCGGCGTTCGCCGCGGCGCCGCCCGACACCGACCTGGTCAGGGCGATCTTTGAAGGCCTGACTGACTACGATCCGCGAACGCTTGCTCCCGTACCAGCCGTTGCCACCCGCTGGGAAACGTCCGACGAAGGCCGAACGTGGACCTTTCACCTTCGAGAAGATGCACGCTGGTCAAACGGTGAGGCCGTCACGGCGAATGACTTTGTTGATTCATGGCAGCGTACAGTGAAGATTGGAGATCTGGCCCCGCACACAAACCTTCTCAGCAACATACAGGGAGCCCGTACAGTGTCCGCTGCTGAGCGGCCGGGCACCAACGGCAAGAGGGCCCGTCAGAATCAGGAATCATCGGCCGCCGTCAATTCAAGACGCTTCGGCGTTGAGGCTGTTAGCGATAGACAATTGCGGGTCCACTTACAATCGCCCGATCTGAATTTTCCGGCGCTCGTCGCACATCCGGTATTTCGTCCCGTGAAACTTGCTGATGAAGATACGCTCCAACGAATTGGACCTCTTGGTCTCGTTTCAAACGGTGCTTTCATGCTGGCCAAGAGTGAAGTCGATCGAGTGCTGCTGAAGCGAGCGGGAAATTACTGGGACAAGAACGAGGTAAATCTCGAGAGCGTCGAGTTTGTAGGAGCCAAGAATTCGGAAGCAGCCCTCACCGCGTACCGAGCCGGTGAAGTCGATGCCGTTACCAATTCCGCATTCGAACCGCTGGCCCTGAAACTCCTCGCGCCCTACAAGGATTTCAGGCGAGAGACTTACGGAGCGCTCACCTATTACAGCTTCAACCTGTCGCATGAACCATTTGATGATGTTCGCGTGCGCGAAGCACTGGCCATCGCCATCGATCGGGATCGTCTATCTCAGGATGAGTTGGGGGGAGCCACCGAACCCGCGAAGAAGTTTCTCCCTGAAGCGATGTCCGGTTCGAAAGTGGTAGTGACGAAGGCAGAGTTGCTGGAGAAAGATATCGAACGCGCCCGAAAGTTGCTCGCCGAAGCAGGTTTTCCCGATGGAGATGGGTTCCCGACGGTGAATCTGCTGATAAATCGCAACGAGCAGCAGCGGCTGGTGGCGCAATCGATTGCCTCTATGTGGCGACGCGTACTGAACATCAAAACCGAAATAACTATAAAACCCTGGGACGAGTATGAGGCGGCAATTCGGGGGGGCGATTACGATATTGTGCGGCGCGGAATGGTCATGCAGACAACGGATGAGCTAACCAATATCCGCGCGCTGTTTCAACAGGACTCGCAGTCGGCTGAATCGGGTGCTACAGGGCAGACATCTGGATCGGCGAACAGTTCTACTGTCGCAGATGGCGAGCGGTCGGCGGACAAGAAGATCCGAACCCAACGCGTAATCCAATCAGAGACCGAGGCCCTGAATGAGTTGAGAGCAATTCCGCTGTATTTCGCATCTTCCTATGCTCTGGTGAAACCTTACGTGTCCGGCTTCGACTCAAACGTTCTGGATCTACCATCCCTGAGGCACGTGCGCATCGACACCAATTGGCGGGAGCCAAAGCCTACCGGCTTGAACGCGCTCAAATGACCTTTTCTGAATAGAACCTTATGGAGCGCGCCGGCAGAGCGAAGGTGTCCGAATCGCGTGCCCTCGAGGAAAGGATAAGTGGCCCAAATCTACGTCAAACAAGCGATTGCCGGAGTTGTCGTGGGCACACTCCTTTTCACCGCAATCTCGTGTCGCGTGTCGGTCACAAATGAAGAGTTCTTCGGTCGAACGGTTCCACCTGAGCGGAACATCCTGCGGTATGTAAACGGCGCCGAGCCAGAGTCGCTCGATCCGGCGATCAGTTCCGGGCAGCAAGAGGCGCGTATCTACATGGCACTCTACGAAGGTCTTGTAGAGTACGATCCGAAGTCTCTCGATGCGATTCCCGCCATAGCCGAGCGTTGGGATGTGAACAACGACTCATCGGAATTTGTCTTTCACTTGCGCACGAACGCCCGCTGGTCTAATGGCGAACCGATCAACGCCCATGATTTTGTCTACAGCATCCGAAGGTCCCTCACGCCCGAAGTTGAATCCCGTTCGGCAGGCCTGGCATACCCCATTAGGTATGCCGAGGCTTTTAATGCAGGGGCCGTGTTTGTCCGTAACCCCGCCGGCAATCAATTTCTCTTAAAAAAGGACTTTGCCGGCGATGAGCCGGCTGCGGAAGCTCTTGGCCAGAAATCCCTGGGGACGAATGAACGGGAATATGAATCAACGGCTGCCGAGTCAACTGCGGATCGCGATACGCCTTTTCACCAGTTCATGCATTCACCTGATAGGCTTGTTCTTCCCGGTGCTGAGAAAGCCCGCAACAAGCTACTCGAAAGCAGTCCCAACTCGTAAAAGTAAGGGCTGACGACGTGGGCGTCGAAGCGGTTGATGACTACACGGTGCGTATCTCCCTTTCTGAATCCGTGCCTTACTTTACTGAACTCGTAGCCCATCAGATCTTTCGTCTGGTGCCACGGAAAGTGATCGAACAGTATGGTGCGAGGTGGACTGATGAAGCGAATATCGTAACCAGTGGTGCTTTCAAGTTGAAATCATGGAAGCCATACAGCGAAGTGGTGGCTGAGCGCAATCCGATGTACTGGGATGCTTCAAGCGTACGCCTTGATGAGATCCATTTTTATACGTCCACTGATCAGCCCACCACAATGAATCTGTATAAAGTGGGTTCGGCAGACGCGGTCGTGAGCCACTCCGTGCCCAGTGCCTGGCTGGACGTCGTCCGTCCCAAGAAGGATTACATGGACGCCGCAGAGGCGGCGATTACCTACATCCTCATCAATGTAACTCAACCGCCGATGAACGACCTCAGAGTTCGCAGGGCGTTCAACATGTCCATCGACAAGATCAACTATGCAAAGGCCAGGAAGATCACGAAGCCGCTGTCCGCGTTTACCCCTGAGGGTATTTTTGCTGGTTATTCACAACCGAAGGGCGAGGGCTACGATCCGGACGTGGCGCGAAAGTTATTTGGCGAGGCGGGTTATCCGGTGACCCAGAAGCCGGACGGAACCTACCAGTGCGAAAAGTTTCCCGCTGAGGATGTCAAGTTTTCTTTCCCGACTCACTCGTCGAACAGAGCTCTGGCGGAGTTTATGCAGGCCCAGTGGAAGCAGAACCTGGGGATCACCATCATGTTGAGCAATTTGGAGTCCAAGACCTATCTGGCTGCGCGTTCCAAGCTCGACTACAAAGGCTTTGCGCTAGGTATCTGGGGTGCTGACTACATGGACCCGACTACCTTTCTAAATCTCTTTCGCACGCGCGGCGGTGAAAATGGTAGTGGTTGGTGGGATCAGAAATACGTAGATCTGCTCGATGAAGCGAACCACACAATCGACGCCCAGAAGCGTTATGCGTTACTGGCCAAAGCTGAGCAACACCTGTTGGACGCGCAGCCCATGATCCCGATCGAGACTCTCGCCGTGAACTGGGTTAAGAAGCCCTACGTGAAAGGCTTATACCCAAATCCAGCGTGTCTCTTCGCGTGGAAGTTTGTCTATATCGAGCGCGACGCGGCCAAGTGGGATTATGGCACTCCCAGCTTGACGGATTAGTCTGATGAACTGACATTGCCGATTGCCAATTGGGAATTGCCCCTTGGAAGAAGAGCTAGCTGACAAATTTAATGCGTGGTAACGCTGGCGCCTTCCACTATCGATGCTATGGATCAACGCTTACGATTGAGAAGAAGAAATCGGCAATAAGAACTGGGAGTCGTCAACAGACAGGTCACGCTGGTCTGTACCGCCTAAAAATGCTTCGCTTCATTTTTCGACGTCTGATAATTACGATCCCGACGATCCTCGTTGTGATTACCGTAACATGGGGACTGATCCGGCTGGCCCCGGGCAACTTCTATACTGGTGATAAGGCCCTCCCCAAGGCAATCGAACAGAACATTCGCGAAAAGTATGGTCTGGACAGGCCCTGGCACGAACAGTACCTCCGGACAATGGGCCAGATTCTCCGTTTGGATTTTGGAACGTCCTTGAAATACGAGGGGAAGTCGGTCAATGAGATTATCGCGCGATCTCTTCCCGTTTCAGCGACGGTGGGAATACTCGCCTACCTGCTCGCGCTGATCGTGGGAATTACAGTCGGATCCATTGCTGCGCTCAAGCAAAACTCGAAATGGGACTATGCTTCCATGACTCTGGCCATGCTCGGCATATCTATTCCGAATTTTGTCTTGGGACCCATTCTGGTTCTTTTCTTTTCGCTGACGCTTTACTGGCTTCCGCCTTCGCGTTGGGATGGTTTTCCCAGCAAGAGCGTGATCCTGCCGGTGTTTACGCTTTCAGCTATCTACATGGCCTATATCGCGCGCCTCACCCGAGCGGGGATGCTGGAAGTGCTTAGGTCAGACTATATCCGCACCGCCCGGTCGAAAGGACTCAGCGAGACCCAGATTGTTATCCGTCACGCGTTGCGCGGCGGTCTGTTACCAGTCGTTTCTTATACCGGGCCTGCTTTGGCATTTCTATTGACGGGCACTGTTGTAGTCGAAAGACTGTTTGTACTGCCAGGACTGGGAAACTATTTTATCCAGGCAACTCTCAATCGTGATGAGCCGCTGATTGTCGGCATCGTAGCTTTCATCTCCATGACTCTTTTGACAATGAATCTTCTTGTGGACATCGCTTACGGCTATCTCGACCCACGCATTCGTCAGTGAGTGGGTTCGCACATCCAGGCCGCGACTTGTTCGGATCAACAAGATGTGACGGGCGGAGGTCTTACTTTCCTGACAATGAACGACGAACGACCACCAACTCCGCACGAGCCTGATACGGAGCCCGCTTTCACGCCTTTGGGGACGCCACCTGCGCCGCACATTCGCCCGCGCGCTGGCGATATTATTCACACTGGGCCTGAGCTAGCGGTCGGGGAAGCGGATGTTCGCTCCGCGGAGCGAACTGAGGTTGTGACCGGCACGTCGCTTTGGAGAGATGCCTGGCGCAGGTTGCAGACGAATAAGCTGGCCGTATTCGGCATGATTATGGTTGCGACAATTACTCTGGCTTCGATTACCGGACCTTTTGTCATTAAGCAATTTACCGGGTTGACTCCCGACTACATTCCGACCGATATCGCCGCATTAAAATCGCTTCCGCCTTTTACTGCACCCGATGGTTCGTTTTCGTGGTTACACCCCATGGGAACTGACAATCAGGGACGCGACCTGCTGGCGCGAGTGCTTCAGGGCGGGCAAATATCTTTGATGGTAGGCATTATCGCGACACTTATGTCGCTGATAATCGGTGTCAGCTACGGAGCGGTTTCGGGTTATCTCGGCGGTCGCTTGGATAGCCTCATGATGCGTCTGGTCGACGTGCTCTACTCGCTGCCTTACATAATCATTGTGATTGTTCTACTGTCGATGTTTCGCAGTCAGACTGCTCGCGGCCAACTGATCCTGCTGTTCGTGGCGTTGGGCTCTGTGTCATGG
>JAIVJP010000048.1 GCA_020199975.1 Acidobacteriota bacterium | reverse complement strand
TGCCATAGGTTTGTCGTACACGTTGAAGCTCATATTCGTCCTCAACTGGGCGAAAGTGAGTTGGCGCGGCGATCGGAATAGTGGTCACCAGGTTCGGCGCGATCTTGTAGGTCGAAATAATGTCAAGCCGCGCGTGTTCAGACAGCGCCAAAACTCGCGCAGCCCTCCTTGCTGAGCGTCGGACGGTAAATCGAAGCTGCGCTCGGCTCCGGCGATTGAAAGTCTCCGGCAGGTGTTCAAACGATAAGTCATGGATGCTAACTACAACCGGACAGGGAGCAAAAGGAGGGCTGGTAAACTGAACGTGCAGAACGTCTACTGGGTGACTTCGCAACTCGGCACTTAGAGTGAGGGGTATGCGGATTAGCGGCGTGTGCGGAAGAGTAGAGCGAACCCTGAAGTTAGGCCACCTATTGCGGAAGCGTGCTACCGCCTCATCCCTGGTAACGTAAAGAGTGTAATCATTGACAGAATCGATCTCAGCGAGCGCTTCGATCAAATTCGCGGCGTAACTCTCATTGCCACCAAGACCGGTGCCAACAGAGTGAGCATCGATTGCAATACGCAAGTGCTTTCCTGTTTACGTTTAATAGTCCGGTTCTATGGCTGAGCAAGCTGAGCGCTATTAAGGCGGCTATTTGTTCTTACCGGCGACAGACTGAGCGCTGCCCCCCTGCTGACCACGCATGTCGCGCTCGCGAATTCGGGCAGCCTTACCACGCAATCCGCGCAAGTAATAGAGCTTTGCTCGACGCACTCGTCCTCTTTTCACGAGATCGATGTGGTCGATGATGGTGGCATGGAGCGGGAAGATCCTTTCAACACCAACCCCGAAGCTCGTCTTGCGAACGGTAATGGTTTCTCTGGCACCGCCGTGCTTGCGCGCAATGACTATACCTTCAAACGCCTGCAGGCGCTCTTTGGTCTCAGATTCCTTAATGCGAACGTGCACGCGCACAGTATCGCCTGGTTGAAACTCGGGAATATTCTTTCGCAGTTGGGTATTTTCGATATTGTCTAGTCGGTTCATCTCATCACTCCAATATCTACATTTGCCGTCTCAGATTCTAGTACAAGTCAGAATGGGATTCAGACCTGAGAATCTTTCAGCAGATCAGGGCGATTGCGCTCAGTCTTCTTTAAGGCTTCCTCGCGACGCCAGCGCGCAATCTCCGCATGATTACCCTTCAATAAGACATCAGGTACATGTAGGCCTTCGAGATTCGGGGGCCGCGTGTATTGCGGATAATCCAGCAGGCCGTCAGAGAAGGATTCGTATGTTGCTGAAGTCTCGCTGCCCAAAGCGCCTGGTAACAACCGCACAACTGCGTCAACCACAACCACGGCAGCAGGCTCTCCCCCGGAAAGAACATAGTCACCGATCGATATCTCGTCCGTTGCCAGCGCCTCAGCAACTCTTTCATCAACGCCTTCATAACGTCCGCATATCAAGACTATCTGCGATGCAATGGTTGCCAGATCGGCTGCCAGCGACTGCGTAAATACCAGACCCTGCGGCGAAAGCAAAACTACCCGCGTGTCCTTCGGGTAATCTCCGCGCCGTCTGAAACCGGTTATATCGTTGATAGCCGCAAAGATGGGGTCCGCCTTGAGCACCATCCCATCACCGCCACCGAATGGACGATCGTCGACTGTGCGATGCTTGTCTGTACACCAGTGGCGCAGGTCATGCACTTTAGTCTCAACCAGTCCGGCAGCTAACGCGCGGCGCGTGATCCCGTAATCAAATGCTTCGCGAAAGAAATCCGGGAAAATAGTTATTACGTCAAAGCGCAACATAATGATTCTCGTTTGCGAGTTTGCGACTCAAACGTTGCCGCCAGAGTAAATCGCAAATCACCGAATCAAAGATCTATAACTCCAGGAGTCCCTGCGGCGGATCGATCCGGATCTTCTTCCGCGCCGTGTCAATATCAATAACAATCGACTGCACCATGGGAATCAGGTGCTCATGCCTGTCGTCACTCTCGACTACCAGCATCTCCACCCCGCGGCCAACTCTCATCACGTCTCGGACGTGACCAATTAGTTTCCCACTCGTGGTTTCGACAACACACTCTTCCAGCTCCCAATCATAAAACTGACCTTCAGGAAGCTGGACCCGGCTCGATTCCGGAACAGCAAACTCGCATCCTACAAATGCACTGGCCGTTTCAATATTGTCGTAGCCCGCCAACTTCAATATCACCCTGGCCTGATGGAACCAATAGCTCTCCAACTCAACTACGCTCCGCTTTCCATCAGGAGTAATGGCAATCAACTGAGAGACATCGGCGAACCGGTCGGGAAAATCCGTCAACAACTCGGACACAATCTCACCTTTAAGGCCTCTGGTTTTCACAGCGCGAGCCACAGCAACAACCGGTTCTCGGCTCTCTGGCAGCTCTTCGCTCATTCCACAATTTCGAGAACGAAGCGGTGCTTTCTCTTTACTCCTACAGCATGAGCGAGTGAGCGCAACGACCGTACGGTCCGCCCCTGCCTGCCAATTACCTTACCCATGTCTTCAGGGGCCACACGGATCTCAATCAACGTCGCACCGTCGCGGTCGATCTCTCGAACGTCGACGGCCTCAGTGTCGTCAACCAACCCCTTAACAATCATCTCAACGGCTTCTCGCATTACTGTCGAATCAGAAGTCCTGACGATTCAGTTTCCATCTACGCGTCCGAACAAGGAACTAAGCGGTGGCAGGCTCCGCAGTCGCCTCGTTCCTAGCAGTTACCTTTATGAGTTGGCTGACCGTCTCGGTCGGCTGCGCGCCGTTGGCGATCCAGTAACGGACGCGATCCATGTTGAGATTTATCTCCGCCGGCTGGCGGGTAGGATTGTATGTGCCGACGTTCTCGAGATATGCGCCGTCACGTTTTGACTGCTTCTCCTTCACAACTACTCTGTATGAAGGCCTTTTCTTCGCGCCTGTGCGCATTAATTTAATTGCTAACAAAATAGTCACCTCCGCTGTAATCAATTCCCTTACCTGATAAGCTTGCTGATAAATCCTGCTGCTCTTTCTCCTGCTTATCTATCACCGTCGCCTTTTCTTCTTTTTCTTCTTCAGCTTCTTTCTTGATGGACCTGCTGGTAATGCGGACAATGCGGGTTCACCACCATTCCCGCCCATACCGCTCAGGTCAGGCATGCCAGCCATACCGGCCATACGCTTCATCATCTTGCCCTTCAAACCACCCCCGAAACCGCCCCCGCCGAACAATCCGGAACCGGAAAGCTGGCGCATCATCTGACGCATCTCGGTGTACTGCTTGATCAGCTGATTCACTTCCGCGACCGAGGTTCCGGACCCGCGCGCGATCCGCCGGCGCCGATTGGCATTTAGAATCTTATGATCCGTGCGCTCCTGCCAGGTCATCGAATCGATAATTGATTCGGTGCGTTTCAACTCTTTCTCCATTAGCGTGGCTTGTTCGTCATTCAGCTGCGGCATTCCCACGCCGCCGAGAAGCTGATCGGGCAGTAGCTTCATTATCTTTGAGAAAGACCCGAGCTTCTTTACCTGCCGAAGCTGCGAGCGAAAGTCGTCGAGAGTAAACTCATTCTTCTGGAGCTTCTTGAGTTGTTCCTCTGCCTCATCCTGGTCTACCTTGGACTGTACTTCCTCAATCAGCGACAATACGTCGCCCATTCCCAGGATTCGTTGAGCAATGCGGTCGGGATAGAAAGGTTCTAGCGCATCATATTTTTCCCCGACGCCAACAAACTTTACCGGCTGACCGGTAACCTGCTTGATGGAAAGAGCCGCACCGCCACGGGCGTCACCGTCCATCTTCGTCAGCACAATGCCGGTGATGCCGACGCGCTGGTGAAACTCTTCCGCGGACCGAACCGCATCCTGACCTGTCATGGCGTCAGCCACAAATAGTATTTCTACCGGATGCGTTTCGTTCTTAATCCTGACCAACTCGTCCATCAACTCTTCATCGATGTGAAGCCGGCCGGCGGTATCAATCAGCAGAGTGTCGAAACCGGTTTGCTGTGCATGCTTATAAGCTTCCCGCACCAGCGTGAGCGGGTCATTGGTTTCAGACTGTTCAAAGATCTGTTGGCCAGTGGCCTTAGCAATTACCCTTAACTGCTCGCGCGCTGCCGGACGATAGACGTCAACTGAAAGCAATAGCGGCTTGCGTTCCTGGTTTTTGGCAATCCAGCGCGCGATCTTTCCCGTCGAAGTGGTTTTGCCGGAGCCTTGCAGGCCGACAATCATGACCACATTCGGAATCTGCTTCGTAAAGACCAGACGCGACGATTGGCCGCCCAGCAATTCAACAAGTTCGTCGTAAACAATCTTAACTACCTGATCAGAAGGCTTGAGCTCCTGCCAGACTTGCTGTCCCTCGGCCTTCTCCTTAACAGAAGCAATAAAGTCTTTCGCAACTTTATAGTTAACATCGGCTTCCAGGAGCGCCAGGCGGATTTCGCGGAGAGCGGCGTCTACATGTTCCTTCGTCAGCACGCCTTCGCCGCGAAGATTCTTCAAAGTCCGCTTAAGCTTGTCCGACAGCGACTCAAACATAGAGCATATAGGCGAAGTTCCGCGCTAATGACGGAAACGGAAAGGATAGCGGCCGCCCTAAATAGTGTCAAGGTAACGACTGTTCTGTTGGTAGTAGGTCAGTTTCAATTGATGTTCGGCGTCAAGCTTGCTGCTCGTGCCACACGGGAGCCATTTCCCACACGCACAGCGTAGGCTTGTGACTTCCCTCACGCGGAAACGCCGCAAACTCCGACATCGCGTTACCATCCTTGTAAAAGACGGTTTCCCAAAGCTCATTGTTGTTACGCCAGGTGCAGACGATAAGGAAGTAGAAGTCTTGCCCGCAGCGATGAAGAAGTAAGAATCCGAGGCCGGGAATTTCCAGCGGCGTCGTCGTTATACAAGCGCGGGCCAGTCGTTTGATCTCGTCAGGCACTGGTCGATCTTGCGGGTAAACTTCGTACCATTTGATAGTGGCTTCAGAAAGTTCGAGCAGTTTGCCAGGTGTAACGCTCTTGGTTATATGTCGATAGCTCTCGCCGATGCCTGAGTCAGTTTCGACGAGACGAGCAAGAGGTGATGTTTGCGAAATCATGTTTAGTACCTCGTCAGGTAAGTAAGTGGTCGTGAGATGTGCGGCGTTCAGAAATGCCTTGCGCGCGCACGCGAACCCAATCTCTGGCTTACTTTTATCAAAGTCAAGGCATGGGGACAAGCACCTTCTTTTTCTAATTTCCCTCGGGCGCGCTATCGCATGGCAAACAACTTGCTTCAGTTGCACTCGGCCTTACTGAGTTTACTTGAAACCGTACAGAGCGAGCGCGTTTGCTCCCGGCCTGGAGGATCGTTGTGCATGTTTTCATATCAGCCGCCATCGCCTTAGGGGCAGGATACAGATTTGAGGTAAAAGAAAGGATTCAGGAATGGATAACAGAGAAAACCCGCGAGCAATAACCAATGGAACTTGGGGGCTTCGCCGAGTGGGAATCGTTGTGGGCGGCCTGGGGTTAGGAGCGGTTTTAACGTATTTGCTCTCGAAAGCGCTCGGTGGGCGCAAGGAGAAATCTCTATCCCGGAGTCTCCCTGATCAACCCGTTGATGACCGGGGCACGGGCCAGGATGAAGCTGCACAGATCCTGCGCAACCTGCGCGATCGTGCATTCCAGGCCAGCGACGAAAGACTCGCCCTCGCACTTGGCCGGCCGGCGGAGGAGGTAGCAGCGTGGAACGCCGGCGAGGAAGTCATCGATGATGACGTGGTCATGAAAGCGCGGGGCATAGCGATGAATCGTGGCGTCCGAATCGAGTAGGCTTCCACAACCATTTAAACGCGCAGAGTATCTTCATAAGGTTCACTTCTAAGGTCGTACCTGATACATCTGTATAGGTTACTGCTACTGTTCAAGGACGGACAGGATATTACCGGCCGGGTCTTTGAACCAGGCAATGTTCGGACCCTCGCCGCGGGCTGCACCTCGAAAGATGCCCTTTTTGTCCGTCTTCATCTCTCCCTCGTACGACTCGAACTGTACGCCACACCTACCAAGCTCGTCTACAGCTTGCTCAATATCGTCTACGGGAAAATTAAGAACAGTGAAGGTTGCTGGAGTGTGGTTGGCCTTGGGGTATATGAATATCTCACCACCGCCGGTGACTTGCAGCCCCAGGCCTTCATTCGTTTCGGAAACTTCCAGCCCGAGTTTTTGGCCGTAGAATTCCTTCGCTGTTTTAAGGTCGTCCACTGAAAAACTGCTAAATGCCTTTGACTCTTTCAACATGAGTTTACCTCCTAGTAAAAGTTGGTTGTAGTGGCGCAGCGTCCAGGTACTGTCGGTTCTCGTGAAGCTGATTCGCGAGCTGCACGGACTCCTTCAGCAAATGCTGTCGCTCGTCGTCGTCCAGGGCCTCGTCGTGATGAATAAGCAAGATGTATTTCATGAGTACGCCCTACAAGTCGACCAGGAGCTTGAAACCGCCGTAGACCATGCGCTTGACGTCGAAGGGCATCGGTCCCTTCTCCATCATCTTCTTCATGCGCGGGTCTTTCATCACCTTTGCGTTCACGCGGTCGCGAGCGGCGCGCGACTTGAAAACGATAAACGAGATCACCACCGTCTCGCCGGGCTTGGGCTTGATCGTTCGAGTGAACGAAACGCCAAACTTTACATCGAGGTCATCGGCCACGGCCTCGATGTACTCGAGCGCGCCGTGCTCCCGCCAGATTTTCCCCGCCTTCTGGGCGATGCTGCGGTAGAGCTGCAGGTTCTTCATCGGGACAGGTAAAACAAATCCATCAACGTATCGCATAAATACTCCTAGTGGTTTGAGTGAGCCTGCGAAGCAGGTGACAGCATCAGCCTGGGGCGTGAGCCCCAGGATCATGCAATATGAAATCGTAGCCCGCGAGGTGAATCTGCAATTCGTCAAGAAGTCCGGCTCTTAGGAACTGGTGAACGATATTCGCGCCACGTGCTACCGAGACATCTTTGTTACCGGCGGCTGCCCTCGCTTGCTGAAGGGCGCTTTCGATACCTTCAGTGACGAAGGTATAAGTCGTTCCTCCTTCCCTAGTCACCTTTTCTTTAGCCTCATGGGTAACAATAAATCACGATTGGTCTTGCCGCCAGACTGGCCGTGGAGCTGGCGCAACATGCGAGGTCCTACACCCATTGATGGAGCCGGTCACCGCCATCGCCCAGGGGATTCTCAACCTCATCGTTTGGGCCAGTGATAAAACCATCCAGTGACATCGACATATCTGAAGTAACTTTTCCCATAACACAACCTTCGTCGGTTTGTAGGGCGTCCCTAAGTGGGTGCCCTCGCCACCGCAACCCGGGGCGCCCACGGAGAGACGCCCCTACAACTTATTACGCAGCTTGCCCGCAGTTAACCATCCACGGTATCCCGAATCGGTCGACGCACATGCCGAAAAGGGCGGCCCAGAAGGTTTGCTGGATCGGCATCTGCACAGTCCCATTCTCCGCCAATGCGTGAAATATACGATCTGCCTCTGCCGGGTCGTTGATCTGAATCGTTACGGAAAAGCCTCTTGGTGTTTCATAGCGATCAGGGGGAGCGTCAGCACCCAGGAGCGCCGTCTCTCCGACGATCAAGGTTGCGTGAATGATCTTATCTCGCCATCCTGATGGCACTTGATCGGACATCGGCGAATCACCCCATGCCATCATTTGGATACTCCCACCGAGACACTGCTGATAGAACTTGAACGCTGCTCCGCATTGTCCGTTGAAACTGAGGTATGGATTCAATTGCATGGTCCCGCTCCTTTGGTTAAGTGGTGATCAGTGCTTGAGAAAAGCATGTTAGGCACTTAAGCGATCGCGGTGCGGTGCCAGCCGCCAGCGGCCGTAAGCGACGAAAGCTGAAAGAAGTCCCACCACGAGCGGCGGCAGCGCCATCGCGATACCATCGGCCGCGAACGTGAGCGCTGTCGCTCCGATCATGATGATCACCAGTCCGACGGCGGCCAGGGGTGTCAGGCCTGGCCGAATGCGCAGGAGTCCGGGGAGAATCAGGCCGAGCGCACCGAGCACCTCGCAAATGCCGATGAACCGCACGAACAGCCCCGGCAACGCTATCGCGTTCGGCGACCCCATAGACATCAGCGTCTCTATTGGCAGGACCAACTTAGTTCCGCCGGAGAAAAGAAAAAGTAGTGCCAGCAGCACCTGAATGATCCACAGTACGTACGTCATGATCTAACTCCTTCATGGCCGCTGGCCCGTTTTACGCCGAAGGCGTTCGCTAATTGCAGCCCAGGGTTGCCTCAACCCTGGGATAAGATTCTCAAATAAGCAGTTTAAACTCTGAAAGAGTTCGCGAGCTTGTTCGCGCCACGTTCGCCAACTCGGCGTTACTTCGTTCGATATTTTTAGCGAACGCCTTGGGCGTAAGATGGGTCAATCTCTTCATCTTTTC
>JAIVJP010000276.1 GCA_020199975.1 Acidobacteriota bacterium | reverse complement strand
GTGTAGTCCGCAATGCCTCGCCCACCTAAACTCACCGCCAGCGAATCTGCACGCAAGCGCCTTCCTTTGCATTCCGGGCAGGTTCCCGGGGAAACAAGTTCCTCGAGCGCCACGCGGACTTTCTCAGAGGGCGCTTCGTTGAGACGCTCACGCAGCCAATGCAATGCGCCTTTCCAACGGCTCTGATAAGAATAAGCGCCCTGGCGGAAGTTCAATTGGCTACTCAGTCCCTCGAAGAAGCCTTCCCGGGTTTCTCGCAGCAACTCGTTGAAAGGGGTTTTCGCATTACCTTTAAAGTGACTGATAACCGCCAACAGCGCACTCTTGAGATAAGCAGAACCCTGACGATCCACCGAACCCATGAAAGCCAGTTTGTCAGCGGGGGTGTTCGTATCTGGAATGAGCTTTGCTGGATCGACTTCGAGGACTGAGCCCAGGCCGTGACATCGTTTACAGGCGCCGTAAGCGGAGTTGAATGAGAACGACCGCGGCTCAAGTGGTGGGACATTGATGCCGCAATTCACACAAGCCATCCGCTCCGAAAAAAGTCTCTCTTGGCCATCGACAACGGATACCAGCACGGCTCCGCCCGTGAGCTTTAAAGCCGTGCGCACGGATTCCGAGAGTCGCTCGCTGATTCCGGGTTTGATTAACAAACGATCGACGACTGCTTCAATGGTGTGGTTGCGCCGCTTATCAAGCTTGATCTCTTCGTCCAGGGAAAGCAGTTCATTATCGACGCGCGCTCGCAGAAATCCGTCCTTTGCGAGTTTCTCGAGCTCCTTTTTGAACTCACCTTTACGTCCTCTAACTATGGGAGCGAGGATCATGACGCGTTCGCCTTCAGGCAGCGAGAGTACGTTTTGCACAATCTGCTCCACACTCTGCCGCGTGATCGCCGCTCCGCATACGTGACAATGGGGCTGACCGATCGAAGAGAAGAGCAAACGCAGGTAGTCATAAATCTCGGTTACCGTGCCCACCGTAGAGCGAGGGCTACGGGAAACGGTCTTCTGCTCGATTGAAATAGCTGGGGAAAGGCCGTCTACCGAATCGACATCCGGTTTCTCGAGCTGGTCCAGGAACTGCCGCGCATACGCCGACAGCGACTCAACGTAACGACGTTGGCCCTCAGCATAGATGGTGTCGAAAGCCAGCGATGACTTGCCGGAACCTGAGAGGCCGGTGACAACTGTGAAGCGATCGCGAGGTATTTCTACGTTAATGTTCTTGAGG
>JAIVJP010000337.1 GCA_020199975.1 Acidobacteriota bacterium | reverse complement strand
GTACAACTCAGGTGCAATGCGAGCGTACAGGTCGATGTCCAGCGCGTTGTGATGAGTCTTGAAAGGCCTGGCTGCGGCGCCGGTGGCCTTCGGAGTGAGCATCGGCGTTTCGACTTCCACGTAACCGTGGTCTTCCAAAAAGCGGCGCATCTCCCGGATGATCGCCGAGCGTCGCTCAAAAACTTCACGCGGAGTTAGCTCGCCCTTTTCCCGTTCCAATTTCAGACTGCCGGCTATGAGATCTGCGTAGCGCTGGCGCTGGCGAATCTCCAGGTCGTGAATACCGTGCATCTTGTCGGGCAGCGGCAGCAGCGCTTTCGCAAGGAACTGCAAGCTTTCGACGTGGACCGAAAGCTCGCCGGTTTTAGTGATAAAGAGATAGCCCTCGGTGCCGATGAAATCTCCATGATCTAAGAGCTCGAAGAGTTCCCAGCCTTTGCCTTCCTCTTCGATCAAGGCCCGTGTGTCATTGTTAACGGCCCGCGCGTCGGCCTTGCGAATGTAGATCTGCAGGCGCGACACACCATCCGAGAGGTGTAGGAACGCGGCCTTGCCCATTACGCGTGGTGGCGAGGCGATTCGCCCTGCCAGACGCACCACGATCTTATTCAGTTGCTGGTTTGCCTCTTCAATCGCTTCGGGAGTTGGACGTGCCCCGTCGAGAGTCGTCGGTTCAAACGCTTGCAACTTCTCCACCACGGCCGTGATTGTGTCCTCACGTCCGGCTGCGACAACCTGGCTGCGCTCGAATTTGTTTGGATAGACGTTGCCTACCAGCTGGCGCAAGGATTCCAGGTGTTCATGCCGCGCGCGCGTTTGGTCGTTTTCCCCAATGATATCTGTGAAGGGTGTGGACAACTGTCTCGCTCCTGAAGCAAAGCGCTGATTATAGAGAGCGACGTGAGTCAGGGCAAATAAGTGTTACCAATACCAAAGAGCGCAGGGGCAAACCGCCTTCCTAACCTTAGAGCTTCTTTCTTTGAGTGAGCGTTCTGAGGTTGAGAGCCCCCAAGCGTGACTCTCGTTGGAAAGTTGAATCAGCTCTGGGTCAGGAGAGCGGTTAACCCCGCCTTGGGTGGCAGCGCTTTGGCGAACTGGTTCGACCTCATGCTAGATTGGTAGTCGAATGAGCGGCAAGATACTCAGCCACGAAGATCTGCTTCGGGAGCGTACAACCTTGCGCGCTGAAGGCAAAAGCCTGGTCTTCACCAACGGCGTCTTCGACCTGTTGCACGTCGGGCACGTGCGTTACCTCCAGCAGGCGCGAGCGCTCGGCGACGCGCTGGTTGTGGCGATTAATAGTGATCGCAGCGTTCGAGAACTTAAAGGGAGCAGCCGACCGGTGATCGTGGAGCAAGAGCGTGCTGAAATACTCGCGGCTCTGCGGCAAGTGACCTATGTGACTATCTTCGATGATATCTCCCCACGTGCATTAATCGCAAAGCTGGTTCCCGATGTCCTCGCCAAGGGTGGCGATTATGGCCTTAATGAGATTCACGGCCGGGAGGAGGTGGAGGCCGCGGGTGGCAGAGTGGTTTCATTGCCGTTCATTGAGGGTGCTTCAACAACCGAGGTTATTGAGCGAATGCGGAAGAAGTCGTGAGTAGTAAGATCCAAACAGCGTCGGGCCTGCGTAACGCGTTGCAGCGAGTGACGCAGAATCCGGAGTTCAAACAGCTTGCTGCCGAAATCGAACGCGGCGCACGCGTGATATCAGTCAGTGGACTGGTAGCCGGCTCCGCTCGTGCGTTAGCCATCGCGGCCCTGCAGCGCCAAACCGGGAAGCTCTTCGCTATCGTCACGCAATCAAATCGCGATCTCGAGTCATTAGAGCGGGACCTTCGTTTCTGGTACTGTGCGCTGGCCGGGAAAACTGACTGCGACAAGGAAGTGCTGCTCCTGCCCGCGTCGGAAAGCGACCCCTACGCCGGTTCATCACCGCATGCGGAGACTCTGGAACAGCGCGCGCTGACTCTCTGGCGACTGGCTCGCCATTCCCAGGATTTCGTGCTTCTGACGGCTCGCGCGTTGGCTCGCAAGACTATAGCTCCCGCCGAAATTGCTCGCGCGGGAGCATTGCTTAAACGCGATGAAGACTACTCTCCGGAAGAACTTGTCGAAAAGCTGCTGGCCTCCGGTTACCTGCGCGAAGATCCGGTCGCAGCCGTCGGTGAATTCTCAATCCGCGGCGGCATTCTGGACGTGTGGTCCCCGGGGCTCGACTCGCCGATTCGCATCGAGTTCTTTGGTGATACGGTGGAGTCAATTCGCGAATTCGATCCTGAAACGCAGCTCTCAGCAACTCAGTTAGCGCAAATCGAAATTGCTCCGATGCGTGAACTGGCAGTAACCGACCGCGACTTTCGCGACTGGGCGGAAGCCGCACGTGAGAGCTGGACCGGGGCGCGCTATGCGAGGTCGCTTCGCGATCGAACTGCGTTTGCCGATGAAGGCGAAGCCTTTGCCGGCTGGGAGTGGTTAATGCCCCTGGTGCGGGAACGCAAATCGACCGTTTTTGACTACCTCAAGGATGCTGTACTGGTAGTCGATGAGCCTTCGGGGATTGAGTCTTACCTCGGTGAAGCTTACCAATCACTCGCTGATCGTTTCAGTGAGACTGAGGCTGCAGATGATCTGGCGCTGGCTCCTGAAGAGCTATATCTGACAACGGAAGAGTTAAGAGTGAGGCTTGACCAAAGACCTCGCATTGAGCTGCGCACGCTGGGCCGGGCTGCCACAGAACCTGACGAACGGCTGGCACTGGAGGCGGAATCCCCCAAAGTTCAACTGGGTCGCCGTCGCACCAAACGTCACCCGATGTTTCTTTTCTCGACAGTCGAACAGGCGCCGGAAGTGGAATGGAAAACGCAGTCGGTGATGCGCTACCACGGACGGCTTGCCGATCTTGCCGCTGATATTGCCCGGGGACGCGAGAGTGGCACGACGACGGTATTTGTGATGCCGAGTCTTGGTGTGGCCGAACGAATCGTCGACATTCTCGGTGAATATCAGATTGATGCCCGGCTCTGTCTGGTAGGTGAAAACGGCGACGCCGGGGCGTCGGCTGAAACAATCGTAACAGTGGGGCGGCTTAGTACGGGTTTTGAAATGCCCGGCCCGCGTCTGCTGGTTCATGTGGAGGGCGACCTATTTGACGAGGCTGGTGAGCAAGCGCTCGAGCGTCGCGGTGTCTCCGCAGAAGGCAGAAGGTCGAAAGCCGAAAGCAGAAAACGAAAATCAAAGACGGCAGCTTTTCTTTCCGACTTTCGCGATCTGAAGGTTGGCGACTTCGTCGTGCACGTCGACCACGGTATCGCACGTTTTGGAGGCTTGCAGATCCTCAATCTGGGCCCGCGCAGCGGCGAGTTCATGCTGCTCTACTACTCTGAAGACGCCAAGCTCTACGTCCCGGTGGAGCGACTCGACCTTGTACAAAGATATTCGAGCGCCGAGGGGCACCAGCCCACCCTCGACCGACTCGGAGGTCTGGGTTGGCAAAAGACGAAAGCCAAAGCGAAGCGTGCCATGCGCGACATGGCTGACGAACTGCTGCGACTCTACGCCGAGCGAAAACTGGTGGACGGCTACGCATTTGCTGTAGACACGCCATGGCAACGAGAGTTTGAAGATGGTTTTGAATATGTGCTCACTCCGGATCAAGAGACGGCCATTGAAGACGTGAAGCGAGATATGGAAGAGCCGACACCAATGGACCGTCTCTTGTGCGGCGACGTGGGCTACGGGAAGACTGAAGTTGCCATGCGCGCAGCGTTCAAGTCAGTGATGGAAGGAAAACAAACGGCCATACTCACACCGACCACAGTGCTGGCTTATCAACACTTCGATACGTTACGCACCCGCTTCGCGCCGTTCCCGGTAAAGGTTGAGCTGCTATCTCGTTTCCGTTCCGCGAAGGAGCAGAAAGAAATCGTAAAGCGGGTGCAGTCGGGGGAGATTGACGTAATCATCGGCACGCATCGGATACTTTCAAAGGATGTGCGGTTCAAGGAGTTGGGACTGGTGGTGGTAGACGAGGAGCAGCGGTTTGGCGTCGCCCACAAAGAGAAGCTTAAGCAACTGAAGAAGCGTGTTGACGTACTGACACTTTCGGCGACCCCAATCCCGCGCACGTTAAACATGTCTCTAACAGGTCTTAGGGATATGTCGCTGATTGAGACTCCACCGCGCGACCGGCTGGCAATCCAGACCCAGGTCGTTCAGTTTTCTGAGAATGTCATCAAGTCTGCCATTGAACTGGAACTTGGCCGGGGCGGCCAGGTCTTTTTTATCCACAACCGGGTGGAGACAATCGAAACGATTGCGGCACTGGTGAAACGCCTGGTGCCGCAGGCTCGAATTGCGGTAGGCCACGGGCAGATGAATGAGAAGGAAATGGAGCGGGTAATGCTCGATTTCATTGAGTTTAAATATGATGTTCTCGTGGCAACCACCATCATCGAGAATGGAATAGACATCCCCCGTGCCAACACAATCATCATAAACCGCCTTGAGCGCACGGTAGCGGAACTTCGCGGCGAGCAGGTGGAAGATGAAACCAGCGTTTCCATCAACCTCGGCGTCAATGTTGCTATTCCCGATGATTACATTCAGGACATGGGCCAGCGGCTCAGAACCTATAAGAGAGTGTCCTCGGCACGCGACGAAGGAACCTTAGCTAATATTCGCAGGGAGACTGAAGATCGTTACGGACGATTACCCCCGCCGGTGGAAGAACTATTCGCTTACGCCCGCTTGCGGCGGTTGGCGGAAGAAGTCGGAGTGATTTCAATAGACAAAACAGCCGATGGGATTGCCATAAAGTTTGGCGAGAAAGCGCGCATTTCACCCGAGAAGCTGCGTATTTTAGTGGGCACCAGAGCGCGCGCGACTTTCACCCCGAGCGGCGTGTTACGCATGGACCTGAGCGAGGAAGAAGCTGACGGCGTGCTTCGCGTGGCGCGCGAGGCGTTGCTGGAACTTCGGGTTGAAGACTAGAATGCAACGCGCGCTTGTCAGTTGTCAGTTGTCAGTTGTCAGTTGTTCTTTGTACTTTGTACTTAGTTCTTTGTCCTTCGGCTTATGCGGACACCAAGTTCAAAGCACAAAGCACAAAGCACAAAGTACAAAGTACAAAGTACAAAGCACAAAGTACAAAGAACAACTGTCCACTGACTACGGACCAATTTAATGCCAGGAGTAATCTTGTGAAATCCAGATTCATATCACTTACATTTGCGGCGCTAATGCTGTTTGCGCTTCTCTCTTTTGTTTCATCGGCCGCATTAGCCCAGGAGGGCGAACTCAAAGTCGTTGATGAAGTGATTGCCCAGGTGAACGAGGACGTGATCACGCTATCGATGGTGAAGCGCGAAACCAAACAGCGCATCGAAGCGCTTAAGCAGAGCGGCATGCCTGAGCAACAGGCCATCGATGAGATTACGAAGCACCAGGCTGACCTGATCGCCACGCTCATCAACGAGCAGCTCCTGATGCAAAGGGGCAAGGAACTTGATCTGGCGAGCGAGGTCGAAGCGGAAGTTAACCGCCGCATGCTGGAAGTGGCGAAAGAACAGGGAATCACTACCATCGAGAAACTGGATGAAGCGATGAGAGAAAGCGGGCTGGATCCCGTTGCCACACGTCAGACGCTGCGCACTGAGATTATGAAGCAGGCAGTGATTCAGCAGGAAGTAGACCGAAAGATTTTTTTCGGTCTTCCTTTGGATGAACTGAAGAAATACTTTGAAGCCAACCGCGCCAAATTCACTAAACCGGAAAGTGTCGTTCTCTCGGAGATATTTCTCAGTTATGCCGGTAAGAACGAAGCCGACGTCAGGGCCCGGGCGATGGAGCTGGTCACGCAGTTGCGATCCGGCGCAGACTTTGGGGCGCTCGCTGCAGCTAACTCAGAACGCGAGCTGAATGGAGTCCGCGTTGCGCCCCAGAACAAGGGCAAGGTGGGCCGTTTTGAAATGCCAAATCTTCGCGACGAGATTGCCAAGCAAATCAAGGGTGTGAAAG
>JAIVJP010000336.1 GCA_020199975.1 Acidobacteriota bacterium | reverse complement strand
CGTATGGAGAGGGTGTGTTCAGGTTCAGGGACGGCGCCTTCACGCAATACCCCGGCCCTAAAAACAGAGACATCGATTCATTTGGCGGGTTCGTGTCCTCACTGTATGAGGACCGCGCCGGACAGTTATGGGTCAATGGGATCTGGCAGTTGGTGGGTGGGCGCTTTGTCCGTGGACCGTGGGCGAATGCGCTGATTGACCAAAGGATTGGTTTTATTTGGACGATGTGCGAAGACCCCGCAGGCGCTTATTGGCTTGGGGCGGATACTGGCGTCGTGCGGTATCTAAATGGGGCGCTCAGGCAGTACACCACAAATGACGGTCTGGCGGGCAATGATACGAAAGTCATCATCGAAGACAGGCAGGGCGGTCTGTGGCTCGGCAGTTACGGCGGGCTGACGCACTACAAAGACGGCAAGTTCACCGCCTGGACCGAGAAAGACGGGTTGCCCGGCAATACGGTACGGTCGCTCAAACAGGACGGCGATGGCACGCTGTGGATTGGCACCTACGACAGCGGGCTGGGCCGGTTCAAGGACGGACGCTTCATGAGCTATACCACGAAAGACGGGCTGTTCGACAATGGCGTCTTTCAAATCCTGGAAGACGATTCAGGCTGGTTCTGGATGAGCTGCAATCGCGGCATCTACCGCGTGCGCAAACAGGAGTTGAACGATTTCGCGGACGGCAAGCTCAAGACCATCACTTGTCTTGCGTACAATAAGAACGACGGCATGCCGAGCACCGAATGCAACGGCGGGCGCTGGCCGGCCGGCGTCAAAACCCGCGACGGCAAGCTTTGGTTTCCGACGATGGGCGGCCTGGCGATGATTGATCCGGCCAGCATCAAGGCCAACACCCAGCCGCCGCCCGTCGTGATTGAAGGGATTCAGATTAACAATGAACCGGTACCATTCGATGTCTGGGATTCCGCCATCCACCATCCACAATCCGCAATTCGGATCTTGCCGGGACAGGATAATTTTGAGATTCAGTATGCGGCGTTGAGCTTCATCAATTCGGAAAACCTTCGTTTCAAATACAAGCTGGAAGGCGCCGATCAAGACTGGGTTGACGCGGGCACGCGGCGCACGGTTTACTTTTCGCACCTGTCACCGGCGGAATACACCTTCAGAGTGATTGCCGCCAACGCCGACGGCGTTTGGAATCTAACCGGAGCAAGCTTACGCATCACCATCGTGCCGCCATTTTGGCGAACGTGGTGGTTTATGACGCTGGTGGCGCTCGGCGTCGTGGGTACGATTGTTGTCATATGGAAATAGCGGGTTGGGCAACTCCAGCGCGTCCAGATGGCGCAGGAGGCGTTTGCCCGCCAGTTGATCGCGTCGCAGGAGGCCGAGCGCAAGCGCATCGCCGGTGAGCTGCACGATAGCCTGGGTCAGAGCCTGGTGATTATTCGCAATTGGGCCATGCTTGGCGCCGGCCAGCTCGAAAATAACTCGCCGGCCAGAGAAGAACTCGACGAGATCAACACCATCGCTTCACGCACGATTAACGAAGTCCGCGAGATCGCTTACAACCTCGGTCCCTATCACCTTGAACGGCTCGGCTTTGAAAACTCGATTCGGGATATGGCCAGCCGCGTCGCGAAGGCGTCAGGCATCGCCATCGCGACCGAGCTTGACGCGCTCGACGGCGCACTTGCGAGTGAAACCCAAATGAGCCTTTATCGCGTCACGCAGGAGGCGCTCAATAACGTGGTGAAGCATTCACGCGCCACCGAAACGCGCATTGTGCTCAAGCGCGAAAGTGCGGGCGTCCGGCTCACCATCGCGGACAACGGTCAGGGGTTCGACCCGCAAACGTCGAAAGCATCTGAAACCCTCGGCGCCAGCCGCCCCGGACTTGGGCTTAACGGCATGGCCGAGCGAGTGCGGCTGCTGGGCGGCGCGTTGACCGTTCGCTCCGCGCCCGAACAGGGGACGACCGTCGAGGCGCTCTTGCCCGACACCCCCGGAAAACGCGAAAGGAACAGCGAAAGATGACTGAAAGTCAGAGTCGTGAGATTCGCGTTCTGATCGCAGATGACCATCCGATCTTCCGCGAAGGATTGGCGAAGGTCATTTCGCGTGATGCCCGATTACACATCGTCGCCCAGGCCGAAAACGGTGACGAGGCCGTCGCTCACCTCACTGAGCTTCGACCCGACGTGGCCGTGCTTGACCTGGACATGCCGGAGCGTGATGGTTTCGCTGTCACCCGCGCGGCGCAGCAGGCCAAGCTCGCGGTCAAGGTGATCATCCTGACGTCACATAACAACGAAGCCCTGTTCCATTCGGCGCTCGACCTGGGAGTAGCGGGTTACGTGCTCAAGGACAGCGCGATTAACGAGATCGTCGGCGCTATCCGCGCCGTCGCCGCCGGGCGCCACTATTTCAGCCCGGAATTGTCCACATATCTGCTCAACCGGGCGAACCGCCCCGCCAATCTTGCCGAGCGCAAGCCGAGTGCCACCGACCTGCCACCAGCCGGGGCGGTCGGCGGCAGCCGCCGCAAATTCGAACCCCGCTCGGACCCTCACATCTCGCACTACCGCGTCCTCAAGAAGCTCGGCGTGGGCGGAATGGGCGAAGTTTATCTGGCGGAAGACTTGAACCTTGGCCGCCAGGTCGCCGTCAAAGTTCTGAGCCACAAACTGACAGACAACCCGGAGCACTTGCGGCGATTTGAACGAGAGGCTCGGGCCGCGTCGGCACTCAATCACCCCAACATCTTGACGGTTTATGAAATCGGTGAGGCAGACGGCGCGCATTTCATTGCCACCGAGTTTATTGAGGGTGAGTCGTTGAGCCAGCGCATGGAACGCGGCGCGATGGGGCTCGCGGAAGTCCTGGACATCGGGATACAAATTGCTTCGGCGCTCGCGGCAGCGCATGAAGCGAGAATAGTGCATCGCGATATCAAGCGGGACAACATCATGGTGCGCGAGGACCACGTGGTGAAGGTCCTGGACTTTGGCCTGGCCAAACTGGTCCAGCAGGAAGCACATCAACTCGACAGCGAAGGAATCACCAAAGCATTACACAAGACCACACCCGGCGTCGTAATGGGAACCGCTGAATACATGTCGCCTGAACAGGCGCGCGGCCACGAGGTGGACGAGCGCACGGACATCTGGAGCCTGGGCGTTGTGCTCTATCGAATGGTGACGGGAAACACACCATTCAGCGGCGAAACAATTAGTGACGTCATTGCCTCGATCCTGAAAACTGACCCGCCGCCGCTGGTGAATGAAGCTGAGCCGGTGCCCCGCGAACTGGAACAGATAATCAGCAAGGCCCTGCGCAAGAACCGCGAAGATCGCTACCAGCACATCAAAGACCTGTTGATTGATCTGAAAGACTGCAAACAAGAGTTGGAGTTTTCTTCCAGACTGGGAGCATCGGTACCTCGGGACCAGCGATCATGGCTATTCACCCGGAGCGCGGAAATCGAGACGAGCGTTGTAACCGACGTTCACTCAACTTCGCGTGTCCAATACATCGTCAATAAGATCAAGCGTAACAAACTTGGCGTTGCGGCCGCCCTTGTTGTCTTGATTGGTTTAGTGACCATAGGCGCTCTTGCCTACTTGCGCTATTTTGCCGCCGCCGATCAGACAGGTATCGATTCACTCGCGGTCATGCCTTTCGTCAACGACACTGGCGACTCGGAAATGGAATACATATCCGATGGCCTGAGCGAAAGCCTGATTAATAATCTGTCGCAATTGCCGGGGCTGAAAGTGATCGCTCGCAGTTCAGCTTTCAGATACAAAGGCAAAAACACCAGCGCCGAGGAAGTGGCCCACGCCTTAGGCGTGAAGAGCATCCTAACCGGACGGGTCTTGCGATATGGCGAGAACCTCCAAATCAGCGTCGAGTTGATGGACGCGCGCGATAAGGCGCAGGTGTGGGGCGGGCAGTACAATCGCAGCGGCCGAGATTTGATGGCCGAGCAGCGGGAGATTGCCCAGGATATCTCGCGCAACCTGCGGCTCAAGCTTTCCAGTTTGCAGCAAAGTCGCGTCGGCAACCTGCACACTTCAAACAGCGAAGCCTACGAGCTTTACCTTAAAGGCCGATTCTACTGGAACAAACGCACAGGCGAATCGCTGAAGAAAAGCCTCGACTACTTCAATCAGTCAATCGAGAAAGATCCGAGTTACGCGCTTGCGTATGTTGGACTCGCCGACGCGTACATCGTGATCCCATACTTTTCCGTGGGTACAGCGCGGGACTCTTACCCGAAGGCCAAAGCGGCCGCACGGCGGGCGCTCGAGATTGACGATAGGCTCGCCGAAGCGCACACCGCCATGGCTGCCGTGCTCATGAACTACGATTGGAATTTGCCGGAATCAAACAGAGAATTTGAACGAGCCATTGAGTTGAATCCGAACTACGCTACTGCTCATCACTGGTACGCCAGAGAAAACCTGATAATTATGGGCCAATTCGACAGAGCTCTGGCGGAGATGCGGCGAGCTCAGGAGCTGGATCCGCTTTCATTGATCATCAACGCGAATTTTGGCAAGACTTACTTCAACGCGCGTCGTTACGACGAGGCCATCCAGCAACTCCGTAAGACCGTGGAGATCGACCAGAGCTTTTTCGTCGCTCATCACTATTTGGGCTCGGCGTATGCGATCAAGGGCAATTTTTCAGAGGCGCTCGCTGAATATCAGAAGGCCAGACAGCTGAATCCAGATGATCCGCACGTGGTGGCCCTACTTGCACGGCTCTATGCCGTCTCGGGCAAGAGAGACGAGGCGCTGCGAACGCTTGCACAACTAAAGTCGATGGCCAGGGAGCGATATGTAGCTGACTACAGCATCGCGCTGGTGTATGCGGGACTCGGCGAGAAGGACCAGGCGTTCGAACTGCTTGAAAAAAGTTACCGAGATCACACAGTGGATATGCTCACCCTTTACTATGATCCACTCATCGAC
>JAIVJP010000335.1 GCA_020199975.1 Acidobacteriota bacterium | reverse complement strand
GAGTCGCACGGTTCAATGAATGTGCGCGCGCCGGGGTCAATCGGGGCTTCCGCATATCCGTCGCGGGTGATCAAAGGTACCAGATCTTCGGGGCACATGGGCGACGCTCGTATCACTGTCAAAGGGTTGACGATAGCCAGTGTGGATGCTGAGAACAATTTGTTGATGATTCGCGGGGCGGTTCCTGGGGCCAATGGAAGCGTCGTTATTGTTAAGAAGGCCGCCCAGCGGCAGAAGAGAACAAGGTGATGAGTGATATACAGATTTGAGATGGGTCGGCGTAAAGAGGTTCCGGCGGAAATCAAATGTCTAAAATCACAAATCAGAGATTCTTATCACTCGTTACTTATCACTGGAGTGAGACATGCCTACGGTTAAGGTGCGCAACTTAAAGAATGAAGAGGTCGCCGAGGTTCAACTTTCCGACGCGGTATTTAATGCGCCGTTTAATGAGCCACTGATTCATGCCGCCGTGAGAAATTTCATGGCCAACGCTCGTCAGGGAACAAGTGCTACCAAGACTCGTGGCGATGTTTCAGGCTCGGGTCGCAAGCTTTGGAAACAGAAAGGCACGGGCCGCGCGCGTATAGCATCTTTGCGCTCCCCGTTGTGGAAAGGCGGCGGCAATGTCCACGGACCACAGGCGCGTGACTGGTCTTACAACATGCCGAAAAAAATGCGCCGGGGAGCTCTCCGTTCGGCGCTTTCAGAGCGAGTGCGCGAAGGTAACGTGATCGTGGTTGAGGGGTGGTCGCTCGATAAGCCCAAGACGAAGGACTTTGTCGCGTCACTCGCTACGCTGGGTCTCGAAGGCAAGACTTTGATCGTGGATACGTTTGATAACGAGAACCTGATGCTCTCGACGCGGAATCTCCAGCGCGCGAAGGTGGTAAACAGTTTGGGTCTGAATATTTACGACTTGCTCTATCACGAGAAGCTGGTGCTTTCGCAGGCGGCCATTGAGGAACTCGAGCAACTCCTGGGGCCAAAGGAAGAGAAGAGTGCCGCCCCCGACGCTGCGTCGGATGAGAAAGTGGAAGCTGCCGCGGCGACAAAGACCAGGAAGGGCACAGCACCGAAGCCGAAGCGCGCTGGCAAGCCGCTGAGCAAGCCGCTGAGCAAGCCAAAGCGAGCCAGCAAGCCAAAGAAGGAGGCGGCCTAAGAGATGAGAACGGTTTGGGACATCATCAAGTCGCCGGTAATCACGGAGAAAGCGCTGGTTGCCAAGGAGGAGTCACAGGATACGCGGCAGTTATTGACCTTCAGGGTTGACCGGAGGGCCACGAAACCTGAGATCAAGTCGGCAGTTGAGACGATTTTTCAGGTGAAAGTGGACCAGGTGCGGACGATTAATTTCATGGGAAAGATGGCCCGTCGCGGCCGCTTCGAAGGACGTAAGCCGTCCTGGAAGAAAGCTTACGTGACCCTGCAGCAGGGCGAGAATCCGGTTGATTACGGCGAGGCAATCTAGGAAATTCGAAATTCGAAATTCGAAATTCGAAATTAAAAAGCTATGGGCATTAAGAAACTAACACCAACATCGCCATCACGTCGCTACCAGACGTATCTGACGCGTGACGAGCTTACCGTGGGAGCAGAGCCTGAGAAATCGTTGCTGGAGCCGAAGAAGCGAATCTCCGGCCGCAACAATGACGGGCGAATTACCGTTCGCCGGCGTGGCGGCGGTCATAAACGCTTCTACCGCATTGTTGATTTCAAGCGGGATAAGGAGGGCGTGCCTGGCCGCATTACGCAGATAGAGTATGACCCGAATCGGTCGGCGCACATCGCACTGGTTACCTATCTCGATGGTGAAAAGCGGTACATCGTTGCACCGAGCGGGGTAGAAGTCGGGAAGACCATTATGAGCGGGCCGGAAGCCGACATTTTGCCGGGCAATACGCTGCCTCTAATTAATATCCCGTTGGGTACGCAGATTCATAATATCGAGTTGCGTCCCGGCAAGGGTGGTCAGATGGCTCGTTCCGCCGGGGCCTTTGCTCAGCTCGTGGCCAAGGAAGGAAATTACGCTCAGCTTCGCATGCCTTCCGGAGAAGTCCGCCGCGTGTCGTTGGTCTGCAAGGCCACTGTCGGCCAGGTGGGTAACATCGAGCACGAAAATGTTTCATACGGGAAAGCGGGCAGGTCGCGCTGGAAAGGTATTCGACCCCACGTGCGTGGTGTGGCGATGAACCCAGTGGACCATCCGCATGGTGGCGGTGAAGGAAAGACGTCGGGTGGACGTAATCCGGTTACTCCCTGGGGTCAGCCGACGCGCGGTTACAAGACCAGGAGTAACAAACGAACGCAGAAAATGATTCTGCGCGATCGTAGGACGAAGTAAAAGCATTGCCGATTTCCAATTGCCAATTGCCGATTGGCTCTTCGGGTGGCTTAACTGGTGGTAATTGAAAACTGTTCTTAAATCGGCAATTGGAAATTGGCAATTGGCAATGGAGTGACAGATGGCACGGTCAGTTAAAAAGGGACCATTCATTGACGGCAGCATTCTGAAGGCTGTTGAGCGGACACGCGCTGGTGGCCAACGCCCGCCGGTTATTAAAACCTGGTCGCGACGTTCGACCATTACGCCGGACATGGTGGGGCTTACTTTCGGTGTTCACAATGGCAAACGGCACCTGCCCGTGTACGTCACCGAGAATATGGTGGGCCATAAGCTGGGCGAGTTTGCACCGACACGCACGTTTAAGGGGCACTCGGGGACAAAGGTGGAGAAAGCCACCAAGGTAGCTAAGCCTTAAATCGTAAATCGTGAAAGTAAATAGACAAAGCCCTTACGATTCACGATTCACGATTCACGAGGATCAAGAATGGAAGCAACGGCAAGTGCAAAATATCTCAGAGGCTCCGCTCAGAAAGCGCGGCTCGTCATAGATATGATTCGGGGCCAGGACGTCAATAAAGCCCTGGCAATTCTGCGTTACTCGAGCAAGCGGGCAGCCCACGGAATCGAAAAATGCATGCGATCAGCAATAGCGAATGCTAACGAAGCCGCGGAGAAGGCCAATGTGTCGGTCGACCCGGATGATCTTTGGGTGAAGGCCGCGTTCGTCGATCGTGGGCCCACGAAGAATCGGCGCCGGGTGCGACCCGCGCCGCAGGGGAGAGCCTATCGCGAGCAGCGCCACTTTTGTCATGTGACGATTCTGCTCTCCAATGATGCGCGACACGAGCCAGGAGTTAAGCTCAAAGGCGGAAAGGATTCGAAGATCGCGGAAGCGAAGCCCGCCAAGCTTGCGGAAAGCAAGAGCCGTAAGCGCGGTGGAGCGGCAGCCGCACCTCGCGGCAAGCGAACCGCGTCTAAGGCTGCTCTTGCTGCGAAGTCAGGGGCCGCTGAGATAGCGCTGAGCGAGAAGAAGGCCACCAAGCGAGCTTCTAAGAAGACGGGCGCTAAGGAAGAATAGCCCAACTACGACTGGAGAATACTGTGGGTCAGAAAGTTCATCCATACGGTTTTCGCCTCGGCTACAACAAGGACTGGCATTCGCATTGGTACGCGAAAAAGCAGTTTGGTGAGTTCCTGCTTGAGGATCTGAAACTTAAGCACGATCTGAAGAGCCGTTTCACCGGGGCCGGGGTTTCCCATGTGGACATCGAGCGCGCGGCTAATCGTCTGAAGATCGTTATTTACACTTCACGTCCGGGAATCATCATCGGTCGTAAAGGCGCTGAGATCGATAAGCTTAAGACTGACCTGTCGGCAAAGACCGGACGCGAAGTACTGGTTTCGATTCAGGAGATTCACAAGCCAGAACTGAACGCCCAGCTCCAGGCTGAAAAGATTGCCGCGCAGTTGGAGAAGCGCATTGCGTTCCGGCGTGCAATGAGAAAAGCCGTGGAGGAGTCGCTGCGGTTTGGGGCGCAGGGAATCAAGGTAAAAGTCAGCGGGCGGCTCAACGGTGCCGAGATCGCTCGCAGCGAGTGGCACCTGCAAGGGCAGCTACCTCTGCACACTCTGCGCGCGGATATCGATTACGGTCTGGCTGAAGCGCGAACCACGTTTGGTCAAATCGGAGTTAAGGTTTGGATCTATCGCGGCGAAATCCTGGATCCCAAGGCAGCTATGGCGCGCGGCACGGGCTCGGATCCGATTAATGAAACCCGCATGGGTGAGCGAGAGCGCCGGCCGCGAACTCGTCGTGAGCGCGAGGGCGGTGGGTCGGATGGAAGACGACCGCGCGGAGAAATCGGATAGAAGCATTGCCAATTGCCAATTGCCGATTGTCGATTGAAAAGCCATCGAGGAATGAGTCTTTAAATCGTTGGCAATCGGAAATCGGAAATGGATAAACAATTATGTTGATGCCGAAGAAAGTTAAGCACCGAAAGCAAATGCGCGGACGCATGACCGGTGTTGCCACTCGTGGCAGCGAGATCAGCTTCGGTGAATACGGGCTCAAGTGTTTGGAGCCCGCCTGGATCACGGATCGTCAGATTGAGGCCGCTCGTATTGCCATGACCCGGCACATCAAGCGCGGTGGCAAGATCTGGATCCGGATGTTTCCAGATAAACCGGTGACGAAGAAACCGGCTGAAACGCGTATGGGCAAGGGCAAAGGGGCGCCGGAGTATTGGGTAGCAGTTGTTAAGCCGGGTCGCATTCTTTATGAGATTGAGGGTGTCGACGAGCCTACAGCCCGCGAAGCTATGCGTCTGGCGCAAGCGAAACTTCCAATCAAAACGAAGTTTGTTCGGCGCGCCGATCAGGAAGGAGGCGCGATTTAATGAAGCGTCGCGAAGAGTTGGATAAATATCGTGATTTGTCGGAAGAGGAATTGCAGGCTGAGACTGCACGCTTGAAAGAGTCGCTCTTTCGTTTGAAGTTTAAGCTCGCGCTCGGCGATACAAACACTGGCTCGGCAACGACAACCGCAGGCAGGTTAAGACCGGGGTTGAGTCGCCCGTAAACGATAAAATCACGGACCCGAGTTTGTGCTAGTGGGTGAAAAGAATGGAAGAGAAGCAGGAAGACAAAACGAATTCACCGCAGGCGAAAATAACTAAAACCGCGGCCAAGCGCGCGCATCGTTCGCAGAAAGTCGGAGTTGTTTTTTCCGACAAGATGAAGAAGACGGTGGTGGTTCGAGTCGACCGGCTGGTGCTGCACACAAGGTATCGACGTTACGTTCGCCGCACCTCCAAGTTCATGGCCCACGACGAACTCGGGGCCACCGTGGGCGACAAGGTGCGCATTGTGGAGACACGGCCTTTGTCTGCGAAGAAGCGGTGGCGGGTGATGGAGATAGTGCAAAAGGCGGCGAAGTAGAATTTCGAATTTCGAAATTCGGATTTTGGATTTGCACAGAGTTTGAAAAATCCGCAATTCAAAATTCGCAATCCGAAATGAGGTAAGGACATGATACAGATGCAGACCTCGCTTGAGGTTGCCGACAATTCAGGTGCGCGCCGGGTAGAGATGATCATGCCTATTGGCGGATCCACCGGAAAGATTGCCAGCCTTGGTGATCGGATCAAGGTGACCGTTAAAGAGGCATCGCCTGACGGCACTATTAAGAAGGGCACCGTGCAGGATGCGGTAATCGTGCGGACGCGCAAGGAGGTCCGCCGCAAAGACGGCACCTATATTCGTTTTGATCAGAACGCCGCGGTGTTGATAAAAGAAGATGGAACCCCGATCGGCACGCGCGTATTCGGACCGGTGGCGAGGGAACTGCGCGACAAAAACTTCATGAAGATAGTTTCGCTTGCGCCGGAGGTGATTTAAGAGATGGCTGGAATCAAGCGCTCAAAGATTAAGAAGAACGATCAGGTAGAGATCATCGCTGGCCGCGACAAGGGTAAGCGTGGCCGGGTCTTGGAAGTGGCCCCCACGAAGGGGAAGATCAAGATTGAAGGCGCCGGCATAATCAAACGCCATCAGCGGGCCAATCCGCAGAGCAACCGGGGGGGCGGTATTATCGAAAAGGAAGCTTTCATCGATATTTCCAACGTGCAGTTGATCGATCCGCAGTCCGGCAAACCTACGCGGATAAAGTATCACCTTGAAGTCGACGGTTCGAAGACTCGCGTGGCGGCCACCAGCGGACACTCAATTGAGAAATAGCGTAAACCGTAAATCGGTAACAACATAAAGCTACTTAAACCGCAAGTCTACGATTCACGATTGACGATTTACGAGGAAGGAAAAATGGCGGCAAGGTTAAAAGAGCGATATCAGAAAGAGGTTGCTCCGGCAATCGCCAAAGAGTTCAGCATCAAGAACCCGATGGCTATACCGCGGGTTGAGAAAATCGTGATCAACATGGGCATGGGCGAAGCAATAGCGAATGCCAAGATCCTTGATACCGCAGCGGATGAGCTGCGGGCAATCGTGGGCCAGAAGCCCGTGATTACCAAGGCAAAGAAATCGATTGCATCCTTCAAGCTGCGTCAGGGAATGCCCATTGGCACGATGGTCACGCTTCGCGGCGACCGAATGTACGAGTTTCTGGATCGGTTGGTGTCGATCGCTTTACCTCGCGTGAGAGACTTTCGCGGAGTCTCTCCCAAAGCCTTCGATGGCCGCGGCAATTACACGATTGGTGTGCGTGAGCAACTGATCTTTCCGGAAATCGATTTTAATAAAGTCGACAAATTGCGCGGCATGAACATCTCGATCGTAACTACCGCGCGTGACGATGAGCAGGCACGGGCGCTGTTGAAGGGTTTGGGGATGCCGTTCAGGCAATAACTGCCGTGTATCTTAAATCGTGATTAAATCGCTGCGTCTATTAGCTCACGATTTAATATTCACGATTTACGGTTAACGAAACTAATCTATGGCAAAGAAATCACTGATTGCGAAAGCGAACCGCAAACCGAAGTTTGCCGTGCGTGCTTACACTCGCTGTAAGCGCTGTGGTCGCCCACGCGGCTATCTGCGCAAGTTTAATTTGTGCCGTATCTGCTTTCGCGAATTGGCGCTCTTGGGACAGATTCCCGGGGTCGTTAAATCGAGTTGGTAGTGTCATTTGCCGATTTTCAATTGCCGATTTCCGATTTCGGAATCAATTGGCAATTGGCATTTGGCAATTGAAAATGGAGTTTTAGATGACTGATCCCATTGCCGATATGTTGACGCGGATCCGCAATGCCATCGCGGCAAAGCACTCGCGTGTGGATATCCCGGCCTCCACGCTCAAGCTTGAGATCGCCCGGATCTTAAAAGAAGAGGGCTACATAAATAATTTTGTGGTGAAGGGCGAGGGCCTGAAACGGACCATCCGCATCTTCTTGCGTTATGACGCTCGCGGCACTTCGTCAATCACGCATCTGGAACGAATCTCCCGTCCCGGGAGGCGCGTTTACGTCGGGTCAGGTGAGATTCCAAAAGTGCTCGGTGGCTATGGCGTAAACATCGTCTCTACCTCCAAGGGGCTGATGAGCGGCAAGGCCGCGCGCCGCGAAAATGTGGGCGGAGAGTTGTTGGCGCAGATTTATTAGGATTGCCAATTGTCGTTCGAAAAGGCATCGAGGATTGAGTCTCCAAATCGGCATTGGCAATTGGCAATCGGAAATAGGTAAAACGCTATGTCTCGAATTGGGAAAAAAGCGATCACGTTGCCGAAAGGCGTGACCGTCACGATTCACGAGCGAGAGCTCGAGGTCAAAGGTCCGAAAGGCACTTTGAAGACGCCGATTCCGCAGGGCATCAGTTTCAAGCTCGACGGCGACGATCTACGCGCTGAGCGCACTTCTGATGATCTGGCGGCCCTGCATGGCCTGGCCCGAGCGTTGGCTAACAACGCCATTATCGGAGTCACCAAGGGCTTCACGACTCAGATGGATTTGGTGGGTGTAGGCTACAAAGCGGATGTGCAGAGCAAGAAAATCGTATTCTCGCTGGGCTACTCACAACCGATCGAATTTCCCTTGCCGGAGGGTATGGAAGCCAAGGCCGAGCGTCTGACGACCAAAGGTAACATCCAGCAGTATCAGACGACCTTAACGCTGGCGAGCATTGATAAGCAGCAGCTGGGCCAGGTGGCCGCGGAGATGCACCAGCTGCGGAAGCCTGATGCCTACAAAGGCAAGGGCATTCGCTACGCCGGCGTAGCTATTAAGTTGAAACCTGGGAAGACAGGCAAATAGTTTTAGATTTCCGATTTCCGATTGCCAATTGCCAACGAGATGAAAGGGATTCCGCCGATCGGAAGTGAAGCTGAGAACTGATACTGAATTGCGAATTGGCAATTGGCAATCGGCAATTGGAAATGAGGAGACATGGCAAATACGAGCAGAGCAGTAGTCCGCGCGGCGATTCATAAGCGCATTCGCCGCAAAGTCAGAGGTAGTACTGAGAGACCGCGCCTGGCTGTCTATCGGAGCCTGAGTCACATTTACGCGCAGGTGATCGACGACTACCAGGGACAGACCATTGTTTCAGCCTCGACGACTGAAAAGGACTTGCGGGGTGCCCGTGGCGGAAACGTCGATGCCGCGCGTCGGGTGGGGAAAGCTATCGCAGAACGGGCTCTTGCCAAGGGAATCGAACATGTAGTCTTTGATCGCGGCGGCTATCTTTATCATGGACGCATCAAGGCCCTGACTGATGCGGCTAGAGCGGCTGGATTGAATAAGAATGAGGCCATCGCGCCGGCCGATGAGAGCTCGGCACAGGAAGCAGAGCCGGCTCAGAAACCAGAAAAGAAGCGTAAGAAAGACAAAGAACAGCAATGAGACAACCAAAGCAACGTATTCCGGCGCAGGGCTTAGATCTTAAGGACCAGGTGATTTCCATCAATCGGGTCACCAAAGTAGTCAAGGGCGGTAAGAATCTTTCGTTTGCCGCACTGGTGGTCGTTGGCGACGAGGGAGGTCATGTAGGATTCGGCACGGGTAAAGCGCGCGAGGTGCCGCTGGCCATCAAGAAAGCGATCGAAGCTGCCAAGAAGAGTCTGATTCGCGTGCCGTTGATTAACAACACTTTGCCGCATCAGTTGACCGGCAAGTTTGGTGCCGGCCGAGTGATGGTGAAGCCTGCTTCCGAGGGCACTGGCGTTATCGCCGGTGGTGCGGTACGAGCGGTCATGCAGGCTGTTGGCGTGCGCGACGTGCGCACGAAGGTGCTGGGATCCACCAATCCACACAACGTGGTGCGCGCGACGTTCGACGCGCTGCTGCGGATGAAGGACCCGATGGAGCTGGCGCGTCTGCGTGGCAAGCAAGTTGAAGAGATGAATTGAGCATCCCGCGTATCATTAAGACTTTCTAATTCAGATGGCGAGGTTTTATGCCCAGAACGGCAAAGAGCGGCGCAGCAAAGGCGACAAGCGAAACTGCTAAAGCAAAGAATCAGGCCGGGAGCACCATTCGGATTCAGTATTACCGCAGCTTCATAGCAGCGCCGAAAATTCACAAGCAGATGGTGCGAAGTCTCGGACTGACGAAGCTTAATCAAATCGTCGAACGCCCAGACTCACCCTCGATGCGTGGGGCAGTGTCGAAGGTGCCTTACCTGTTGCGCATAGTTGAGTAAAGAAATCTGATTAGTTTTCGATTCACGATTGTCGTCGCCGCTCGAAAATCGGAACTCAGGGAGTAGACAATGGCCATCAGTCTAAACAGCGTCCGTCCCGCCAAGGGATCGACACATAAGAAAAAACGTGTGGGAAGAGGG
>JAIVJP010000334.1 GCA_020199975.1 Acidobacteriota bacterium | reverse complement strand
GGGCCGGGCCGATCAAATGAGCAAACCTGGCTGTGTTGCGCTGCAATCTAAGATCTAAATCCGAAGTCCGAAATCCGAAATTCCAATCGTGCACTTTGTCTTCAGCAAACTGTTTTACCTGCTACTCGTCTTGGGCTTCATTCCCTTGTCGCTTTCATGGGGACGTCCATGGCTGCATTGGATGGTGCTCGCTTACGATGTCAGTCTCGTTGGTCTCGCGATCATTGATGCGAAACGCGGGCACCTGCCGAAGAGCTTGCAGATTAAGCGGGAATTTGGAGGCCGCTCTGCAGTTGGGGCTGAGATTCAGGTCCAGATCAAAATCCAAAACAGCACTCCCCGCGCGCTTTCTCTGATTATCAAAGACGAATACCCGCCGCAGATGAGATTGTCTGGAACGCGGGAGGCCAAGGTGCGCCTGGAAGGACAAGGCTCTGCGGCGCTCATCTACGGCCTGACCCCACCTAAGCGAGGCCGGTTCGATTTTGGACAAACGGTCGTGCGCTTTCGTTCACCGTTAAGACTTGCGTGGTGTGAAACGAAAGTGGGTGAGCCGACCACGGTGAAAGTCTATCCAAACATGAGACGCGCTCGTGAAGCGGAGCTGAAAGCTCTCGGCGCGCGCTCGCTGGTCTCCGCACACCGCAAGACCTCTTGGCGCGGCGAGGGACGCGAGTTTGAGTCACTGCGTGAGTACGTGCGCGGCGACGAACTGCGTCACATTTCCTGGACTGCAACGGCGCGACGCGGAAAGCTGACCACGCGCCAGTATCAAATTGAACGCGACCAGACGATCCTTATTCTCCTCGATGCCGGTCGTTTGATGACCGCACGGATCGAGCAGGAAACAAAACTGGATTCCGCCGTACATGCAGCGCTCGCACTGCTGATGGCAGCCGCAAGGGGCGGGGACAATGCGGGCGTGGTGGTCTTCGGGCGGAAGATCCAGAGTTATTTGCCTCCCGGTCGCGGCCGCGATCACATCGATGCGGCGCTCGAGGCACTTTATTCGGTAGAGCCGGAAATGATCGAGCCTTCTTACGCTCGGGCTTTGGAGTTTGTGGCTGCGAACAGCAAGCGCAGATCACTCGTCGTACTGTTGACCGATCTTGTTGATGAAGAGGGCTCGAAAGAGTTGCTGGCGTCTTTGCGGCTGCTACGTCCGCGCCATCTTCCCCTCGTAGTTACCATCGCCGATCGCGACCTGAAGGCTGTAGTTCGCGACGCGCCGGAAACCGCGCGGGAGTTGTTTACGCAGTCAGTTGCCGAAGAGATCATGTATCTTCGCGAAGCCGCACTTCGTCTGGTGGAATCTCAGGGCGGCCTCGCACTCGATGTCACCGCCGCCGCGCTAGCACCGGCGCTTTTGGAGAAGTATTTGCAGGTGAAAGAAAGAGGCCTGCTTTAAGAGAACGAGCGAACAAGCAACTATGCAGCCGACACCTCTGGGCTGAGCCACTCAACCAGCGCCGGAGGCGCGGCAGAAGGTAGCCAGGGGCCAGCGCTCGGCGCGCAGCCCCTGGGTGCGCCAATAACACGACCCGCCCTGAAAAGGGCGTAAAGAACCTCGCGAGGCCTGAGTTGAACGGCGACTGAATACGACGATCGCGATGTTGGGCGATGGTGCTTCGCCCTTTCAGGGCGCGGTTGAGTTTGTGGGACTTGATCCAGGGGCTGCGCGCAAAGCCGCTTGCCCCTGGCTACCCTATGCCGCGCCTTCAGCGCTAGTTGAGTAGACCACTTCACGGTGTGCGCGGCAGTGCACACCTGACAGTTACGGGAACTTGACTCGCAAACAGGATCATCAATCTGCGGTCGTGCGGTTCCGCGAGAACTCTCCTTACTCTTTGACCCCTTGCTCCTCGGCTCGCTCGTCGCGGCCGGCCAGCAACAGATAGGAATAGAGCGCAATGCCGGTGATGGCGGCGATGCTGAATTTTATTCTCGGATCGATCGGCGCAGGCGAGATAAATCCTTCGATCACTCCGGCCAGGACGAGCAGCACCGCCACGCCCATCATCAGACGAATCGCATCCTTCCCGCGTGTCTTGAGTGCATCTGCTCGGGAGAGATCGCCCGGCATGATCAACGCGCTGCCAATCAGAAGCCCCGCGCCGCCGGCGATGAAGATGCACGAAAGTTCAATTACCCCATGACCAGCCATGAAAGTAACGAGGTCATGTCCAAAGCTGGCGCGATATGTAAGCGCCAGGACCGACCCGATGTTCGCTCCGTTGTAAGCCAGAAAGAACAACGTGCCAACCCCAAACATCGCGCCAAACGCGAAGGTGTAGATGGTCACCTGAATGTTGTTCGTCATTATCCGGCTGGCGCCTACCTGGTTCGCCTGGTTCAGATCTTCCCACCAATGCGTCTTCGTTTCGATGTAAAGTTCGCGGAACGCCGGTGGCACGCCAATTAGCTCTGAAAACTCAGGATCGCTGTGACTGCCCACAAAACCTATCAGACCAAACACCAGAAAAACGCTGAACGAGAGCGCGGTGTAGTGCCATGTGCGCCGAAAGGTGCGCGGAAACTCACGGGTGAAGAAAGCCCGGATGCGCTCTGCTCCTTGAGCGTCGGCCAGGTAGATGCGGCCATGCGCTCGAATCACAAGGCTGTTCAGATAATTAATCAGCCGCGGATCGCGCGACTCCGCGCGTGCTATGGCCAGGTCAGAAGCGGTACGGCGATAGATGCGACCCAGCTCGCGCACTTCTTCACGGTGTAAGCGTTTGAGAGAAGTCTGATCAAGCCGGGCCAGTAGCTCCTCGAGACGCTGCCAGGCATTCTTACGATTGTTGATGAACGGGCTAGACATTGCCGATTGCCAATGATGGCATTGCCGATTGCCGATTGCCAATTGCCAATTGCCGATTTTGTGATTGCCGAGCGGCAGGTTAACTCCTCAGGGTGGCAAACGATTGTTGAAGATCGTAAATTGGCAATCGGCAATTAGAAAGTACCCCATCAGTCGCAACGAACGCATGAACCCTTTTGAAGAGGATCTAACAATCGGCAATCGGCAATTGGAAATTGGCAATGAAAAGAATCGGCAATGCCCTCGTCGAGTGTGTGCCCAATTTCAGCGAAGGTCGCAAGATTGAAATAGTCGAGCGTCTGGCAGACGCTATCGCGGGGGTGGAGACCGCCTGCGTGCTGGACACCCACATGGATCCGGATCACAACCGATCTGTGATTACCTTTGTGGCGGCCCCGGAGATGGTTGTGGAGGCTGCGGTTTGGGTCGTCGCTCTGGCCGCTGAATTGATTGACATGCGGCACCATACGGGACAGCATCCGCGGCTGGGTGCTACGGATGTACTGCCCTTTGTGCCTGTTCGCGGTGTGACGATTGAGGATTGTGTGAAGCTGGCTCACCAGGCGGGCGAACGGATCGCGCGAGAGCTTTCCATTCCCGTCTTCTTTTACGAGCGGGCGGCCCTGAAACCCGATCGCGTAAACCTGGAAGACGTGCGCCGAGGCGCGCTCGAGTTGCTGCGCGAGCAGATATCCCACGAACCCGCTCGCGCACCCGATGTCGGCCCATTAAGCGTGCACGAAACTGCGGGCGCAATCGCCGTGGGTGCGCGGCCGTTTCTCATCGCTTTCAATGTCAATCTTCGCACTTCCGATCTAACCATCGCGCGCCAGATCGCCCGCTCAGTGAGGGCCCGACATGGAGGGCTTCCTTTTTTGAAGGCCCTGGGATTTGAGTTGCGCACGCGCGGACTGGTGCAGGTCTCCATGAATCTGCTGAATTATGGAGAGACCGGAATGCATCAAGCCTATGACGCCGTACGTCGTGAAGCTGACAAACTCGGAGTTGAGATCGTGAGCACCGAGATTGTCGGGCTGGTTCCGGAGAATGCTCTGGACACGACAGCGGAGTATTTTCAGAAGTTGGAAAATTTCACAACGGACAAAGTTCTGGAGTCGCTAATGCGGGCATGTGAATAGCCACATGAATCAAAGCCAGTACGGTTGCCAGCCCGCCTAGCGGACGGCTGAAGTAGCCCAGCGATTCATAGCTGGGTAGAGATACGGTAGTATCTCCCAGTCCGCGTAGCGGACGACTGACAATAGCCCAGCACTTGAGTGCTGGGATCACGATTCACAATTGATTGCCTAGTCCGTGCAGCGGACGGCTGAAAACCGGAGGCCCCTCACCATGTCTCACTCTTACGTCAGCAACCTCATGCACTGCACCTTCAGCACTAAAGAGCGTTATCCCTTCATCGATTTGCAATTGGAATCAGACCTCTGGCCTTACATCGGAGGCATTGCCAGAAAAAATCGGATGAAGGCGCTCGCGATCGGTGGCACGGTCGATCATCTTCATGCGCTTTTGTCGCTTCCTTCAGTGATGAGTTTTGCAAAGGCCGTGCAATTGATCAAAGGCGGGTCTTCGAAATGGATACACGACACGTTTCCGAGATATAGAAAGTTCGAGTGGCAGGAAGGATACGGAGCGTTCAGCGTCAGCGCTTCACAAGTAAAGAGAACGATTGCCTATATTGAGAACCAAAAGGAACACCATCGCAAGCGAACCTTCCAGAAAGAGTTCCTCGAGCTCCTTGACAAGCATTGCGTCGACTACGACTTGCGTTATGTGTTCCGCTAGCCTCAGCCGTCCGCTTCGCGGACTAGGACCAGCGATTTATCGCTGGGATCCAAGTTGCTTCCAAGACCCAGTCCGCATAGCGGACGACTGACAACAGCCCAGCAGTTTGCTGCTGGGACAAGAGTCTTGAATGAAGTTAGTCCGTGAAACGGACGGCTGAAACGGTCGAATACTGCGCGTTCAGTCGTCCGCTTCGCGGACTTTTGATTTTACCTTTACCAGATCCCACCGATGAATCGGTGGGCTAGTCTCAGCCGTCCGCTTCGCGGACTAGGACCGAAACATTAAAAAACATTAATTAACCGCTGGATCCGAGCTTGATCATCGCCGCGCGCAGCCGCCGGTGCCCTTGCATCAACTTAAGATACCGAGCTT
>JAIVJP010000047.1 GCA_020199975.1 Acidobacteriota bacterium | reverse complement strand
CAAGCGGGCTGCCCGCTTGGGGACCCCGGTCCGCTCGCGGTTCCGTAATTGAGTGGCGTTACGAACGAACGATCTCAAACCTTTAGAATGCGTCAGAGCTTATTACAATATCTAGCCTGCCCTGCATGTGCTGGCTCTCTTGAGTTGTCTGGGGTGACGGCCAGCAATGGTAGACATGTATTGGAAGGCGAGCTGGGCTGCGCCTCATGTAAGACCCGGTTTCCCATCACTCGTGGCATCCCTCGCTTCGCGGCTCTTGAGAAACTTGATGCTGACAAGGCCGCGACAGTGGCAAACTTCGGCTGGCAGTGGCAGCATTTCACTCAGGAAGACCAAAAGTACGCCGATCAGTTTCTGGGGTGGATTGCTCCAGTCACTCCGGAGTTCTTCAAGGACAAGATCGTACTTGAAGGTGGTTGCGGCAAAGGACGCCACACACAACTGGTTGCCGCTTGGGGCGCAAAGGAAGTAATCGGAGCCGATCTCAGTGCCGCCGTCGAAACAGCATTTGCCGCGACCCGCCATCTGGACAACGCTCACATCATCCAGGCCGACATCTATCATTTGCCGATTAAGAAAAAGATCGACTACGCGTTTTCTGTCGGGGTGCTGCACCACCTGCCTGATGCGCACCGTGGTTTTTTGTCACTGGCTTCTAACGTGAAGCCAGGAGGATATCTGTCTGCGTGGGTTTACGGCGCTGAGAATAATGAGTGGATCACGCGGTGGGTCAGCCCAATGCGAGAACGCTTGACCTCCCGCATCAATCCGGGCGCCCTCTTACATGTTTCAAAACTGCCCACAGCCCTTGTTTATCTCGCGACCAAGTTGATCTATCGACCGCTCAATCGCGTCGCTGGTGGCGCAGTGGCCCGGCGCCTTTTCTACAATGATTACCTGATGGCCATCTCCGATTTTGGGTGGAAGGAACAGCACACAATAGTTTTCGATCACCTGGTCGCACCGACCGCACACTACATCCCCAGCAGAGAATTCGAGCAATGGTGGCGCGACATTGACGCCACTGAAGTATCGATCCAATGGCACAACAAGAATAGCTGGCGGGGCTTTGGCAGGGTTACCGAGTCGAGGAACCGTTTCAACGGTTTTTCTTGAGGGGTGCTCAAGTAGCCAGGGACGTTAAAGTTGCTGAATCCTATAAACTTCAGCAGAAAAGTGTTCTCAAAAGAAAGTGCTTGCGCCGCTAAGCAAACCGTTAAAACGGTTCACTTGCTTTTATGGCTCCCAAGATCACCGGGCTGAAGCCACGGTGTAAATAAGATGCTACAGGTGCACTACGGCTGGCCCGACAGTTTTTACTATTCACGATTCACGATTTACTATTCACGCGCGATGATTTCTGTTCAAACGGCACGACGCGCAGTGTGGCGACCACTCTGGGAACTGCCCGGGCGCTTCGAGTTGATTCTCTCGCTGGCCCGGCGTGAACTCGTGGCGCGCTATCGTGGTTCGGTGTTGGGAATAGTCTGGGCGCTACTCACACCAATGGTAATGATCGCGATCTTCACGTTCATATTCGCCGGCATCTTTGGGGCCCGTTTTGGTACCAACGGTTCGCCCTGGGATTACGCGCTATATCTTTTTTGCGGTCTGCTGCCCTGGACGATGTTTCAGGATACGTTGTTGCAGTCCGCGACGATAATTGTTACACATTCAAATCTGGTAAAGAGGGTGCTCTTCCCGCTGGAAACTTTGCCGATAGCGCTGACGCTGTCGTCTCTCGGCAATCAGCTGTTCGCGACCCTTGCCCTTTTGATCGCCATTGTCATAATGCGTCACGAGCTTTATGTTTCGGTCTTTTGGCTGCCCGTATTGATTATTCCGCAATTACTGTTTACGCTCGGCGCGGCGTGGTTGATCGCTTCGCTGGGTGTGTTCTTGCGTGACATCGCTCAAGGAATATCCCTCTTCCTGACTGCCTGGATGTTTCTCACTCCGATTATCTATCCGGAATCGATCGTGCCTGAGCGCTATCGCCTCTTCATCAACATCAATCCCTTCACTTCTGTGGTTAGAAGCTACCGGCGCATCTTGTTGGAGGGCGCGCCGCCCGACTGGTCCAGCCTCGCCTACTTTACGGCCTTCGCGCTAGTCAGCTTTTTCCTTGGCTACTGGTGGTTCGCCCGCACTCGTAAAAACTTTGCTGACGTGATCTGAACCTTTGTCCCGCGCCAGCACCATCACAATGCCCATCAACCACCAGAAGACCAGGGCCACTTCGCCGTCGCCGAAGTTGTAGTTGACGAGTGAGCTCGCGAAGAAGCCGGCAGTTGCTCCTGTGGCGCCGAGCAGCAGGCCGTGTCGGTTTACGTCTGCCGAGTCTCTGAAGCCGCGTTCCGCACGCGTTGTCAGCAGCCAGAAGGCTGCCATGATCCAGAGCCAGAGAGCGAGTGCGGGAAGACCGCGGTCAAAAGCCAGTTGCAGCGGGGTGGAATGCAGGCCCAGCATTTCCTTGCCGGGAAAGCCCCATTCATTCCAGTGCAAGTGCATCGCGTCCATTCCATGACCAAAAAACGGATGAAGCACTATTCGCGACACCCCGTGCTGCGCGACGGTCAAACGCAATGAAGCGCTGTCGTCTTGAAGCCACAAGGCCTGTTCCGCGCGAGTCTGCCAAACGATAAACGCTCCCAGGGCCAGAACGAGCAACAATGCCGCTGGTACGAGGAGACGCGCTTTTCCCCGCGCGGCGCGTATGGTCAGGACGCAGGCGCCCAGAGTAAAAGCCACCAGTACAGTTCTCATCGCCGTTAAAGCAATCCCAAGCGCCAGGAGAGCGCTGGCAGCAGCGGCCAACTTAAAACGAAGATTTGGACCATGGTTCTTGAGATTGGCCAGTCCCAGCCCGAGGGCGAGCTGAGCAACGATCTGCAGAATCTCAGAAAATGTTTCGTAGTGGCGCGTCCAGCCCGAGGCGCGAAACCGATGAGTTGGATTTCTTCCGGTGATTCCTGAAGGAGCATCACGCTGTTTCATTTGATCCGTGACCATTAAGCTAGTGCGTTCGGCGTGCTCACCACGCGTGATCACACTCACACGCAGATTAGTTCCTGACGGAGCCGTCTTGATCACTTTCTCGATTTCGCCGATCGAGTAAATTCGCCGGCCATCCACTCTCCAAACAGCATCACCGGGCGCAACGCTCATACGCAGAGGACTGTCGCTGGAGACCGCTTCGACGACAACCCCACGTCCGCGGAGCAAGTCGTAGATGCTATAAATGCTGCCGGCCATTCCTGACAGGATCATGATACACACCAAAAATACCGCGTTGCCTCTGGTCACAATTGCCTGGGTTAGGTAGAAGAGAAAGAGGACGCAAACAGATTGCAGTTTTGCGACGCTAATCTGCGGTTCTTCGGATAGACAGGACGATGCGATGGTCCATGCGAAGAAGAGCCAGATCGGTAAGTCTAGCTCCGTGTGTCGAAAACCAGCTTTTCCTGTAGCGATCGTCCGAACCAGCCAGCCGCCACCAACTATCGCCAGTGCGATTTCCGCTCCGGCGATCGAATGTGGTGCAAATGCGGCATAAATAACGAAACCTGCTGTGGCAACGCGGTTACCAAGAAGAGCGAGCGGTGATTTAGTATCGACAGCCGGGGAGTGAAGTGCAGAGACCATTTATTAGTAATCCAATGCGACGTGGCGTAATCTGCCGGCTGTTCGATCAGGGATAAATTGAGTGGCTAAGGTAGCAGGAACCGCATCCAAACTCTTGAAAACGAACGGGTTGACATTCATTGGCGCGTGTTAGCGTATCTTTAGACTGTTTCGTCCTTGGGAAATAGTCGCCCAACTTACAAGGCGATTACCCGTAGGGGCTGTTCTCGCTACCCGCCGCTACGATTGACGCCGCTACCATATTTGATGATACATAATACTACTGATGGTTTTCGAAAAGGCGAAGGTTCTAAAAGCCCCTGAGAAATCCTGTCACAGGGAGCGATACTTGGACTATACGAATTTACGATTTACGATTTATGATTAGCGATTAACAATTTACGAAAGCATCATGTCAGCTAAGCTCAGCGTTATCTTCTACATTGTGTTGTGCCTGGAGATTGGCATCGTACTCACGCTGCTGCCCTGGATTCCGCAGGGATTTCTCGGCTTGAGTGATTGGGGAAACAACTATTTCCTTCTGTACGCCGCGCGTAAGACCGGCTTCTATGGTTTGCAGAGTGTGATTGCTTCAGGTTGGGTCCGGGGCGCAGTCACCGGTCTGGGCATCTTGAATCTGGGAATGGCGTTTTGGGAAATCTTCCACTTCAGGCAAACGCTCAACGCTTTGCGAGGAAATACTGCGCCTCCGGTCGGTTCGCAAAAGAATGCTACTCCACCAGCAAAACCCAATCACCTACCTGATCACCGGCGGCGAGACGACCCCGCAAACAACGCCGGCAGATAAAGATTTCTCACGGCTCCTTAATCTAGTCGCCGCGGCAGTGGCCGCACATGTCAATCTTATTCAACTCCGCGAAAAGAATCTAAGTACTCGTGTGCTTTACGAGTTGACGCTGCAGGCTGCCGAGATTACGCGAGGAAGCAACACTCGTTTATTGATTAACGATCGCGCAGATGTAGCACGCTCAGCAGGCGCTGATGGAGTACACCTGACTGCCGGATCAATTGAGACCTCCGTCATTCGCCGGACGTTTGGTGATGACTTTCTGATCGGCGTATCAACTCATTCACTGGAAGAAGCTCGAGCAACTCGCGACGCCCGAGCCGACTTTGCAGTATTCGGACCAGTGTTTGAAACAGCGTCGAAACGCGCCTACAGTGAACCACTTGGGTTGGATAAACTCGAACAAGTAGCCACCAGCTTGACGCAGTTTCCGCTGCTGGCACTTGGTGGCGTTACGTTGGACAATGCAGCCGGTTGTTTTCGCGCCGGCGCCGCGGGGGTTGCGGCAATTCGGCTGATGCGCGATCCGGATCAGCTAGCGCGAGTGGTGGCGGAGATTGGAGCAAAATTCAGGAGTCAGTAAGAATGACAGCCTCATCAGAAGGCGACTCGCTCACCGTGGCGTTGACGATTGCCGGGATTGATCCATCGGGAGGCGCGGGCGTCATTGCAGACGTCAGAACCTTCGCGGCCTTTGGCTGCTTTGCCACAGCAGCAATCACGTCTCTCACATTTCAGAATACTATCGGTGTTTTCGGCGCCCTGCATCAGACGCCGGAAACCGTGCGGGCCCAGGTAACGCCGATCATTGAAGACTTCAATGTCAGCTGTGCAAAAACCGGAATGTTGCCGACCCGCGAAATCATTGCTGAGGTGGCCCGGCTCTTTCGCGAGACGCCGTTGCCGGCCCCGGTTATCGATCCAGTCATGCGCGCGACTTCCGGCGACGACCTGATCAATGACGATGCGGTGAGTTCTCTGGTCGCGGATCTGTTTCCGCTGGCATTGGTGGTGACGCCGAACATACCGGAGGCTGAGCGGCTCACGGGACTTACCATCACCGACGAATCAGGAATGCGGCAGGCCGCCAGGATCATTCGCGAGATGGGTGCACGAGCCGTGCTCGTCAAAGGCGGGCATCTCCTTGGAGCGCGGGCATCCTGCCCGCTTTCTCAGCAAACGCAGAGTGAAGGTAAGAGGGCCTCGCGACGGGACGAAGAAGCGGGCAGGATGCCCGCGCTCCCGGGGGAGGCGATCGATGTGCTCGATAATGACGGACTAGTAACAGTCTTTCATGCGGAGTTGATTGCGAGAGGAGAGGTTCACGGCTCCGGCTGCACACTCTCCGCTGCTATTGCCGCCTGTATTGGCAAAGGCCAGAATTTGGAAGAGTCGATTCAGGCCGCCAAGAGCTTTGTCACCGAAGCGATTCGCCGCTCACCACGATTGGGACATCGTATAGCTTGGCGGTAGCGGATAGTCTGAGTGCATGATGAAGAATTGTGAGCCGTTTGTGTTTGGACCTGCATTCGCCATCGCCACCGTCCCCGCTTTATAACCGCACTGGTAAACCGGGGAAGAGGAATTGATTTCGTCTTTGAAGCGACCGCCCCAGGCCGACTCGCCTCCTCGGCCAGTGCCGGTAGGATCACCACTCTGGATCATGAAGCCCTTGATTACCCGATGAAAGATGATTCCGTCGTAATAACCACGTCCCGCGAGGGTGATGAAGTTCTCGGTAGTCTTGGAAGCATCCGTCTCCAGCAGTTCGAAACGTATGGTGCCCTTGTTGGTTTGAAGTACTGCAGTCCGATTTGCCATTAACCATCTCCTGTAATCGTTGGATTAGAGCCCGCGAAGCGTGGCGAAAGCATAAAGCCTGGGGCGTAAGCCCCAGGACAATCACATTTGAGTTCCTAGCCCGCGAAGCGGGCGGCAGGGGCAATAAAAGAGGCGTCGTTGATGACATCGACGCACGAACAAGATCTTTCAAAAGCTGTCGCCCACGTCGCGGGCTGGTTGAATCTTATTTGATCGCTGACCTAGGGTTCCGCTTCGCTTCACCCTAGGCTTTACGCTGTCGCCTGCTCCGCAGGCTCGTTGAATATGTATATGCGCCCAGATTGGTGCTAATTGATCGACAGATAGTCAGTTTCCATGGGTTGAAGAATAAATCTCTCGATTGCCAGAGCGACGCCGTCCTCGTCATTTGTACGTGTCGCATACAATCCCTCGATTTTGTGCAACGAAGCTTCGGCATTCTCCATTACTACCCCCGTTCCGGCGTAATGTAACATTTCCAGATCGTTCAGGTTATCACCTACAGCCATCACCTCTTCACGCAAGACATCCAACTCGGCTGCCGCGGCAGCTACTCCTAAACCTTTGGAAGCTTCCGGGTGAACAATGTCCAGGAGAGTGAAGTCTTTATTCTGGTGTGTGGTGCTGAATATCTTTACCGTTGTTCCCAATTCTTCCAGTAAGACGTTCTCGAGCGCTTTCATCTTCGCGCAGCCGCCGGCGAAAGCGAAATGGACGGGTTCGTGATCCAAAAACCTTTCCAGCGACGCTACCTGGCGGATGACCTCCGGCCCATTCTCACCGTGAATTCGTCGGGCCCAATTGATGTATAGCCGAGCTGCATGATTGTCGCCACTCAGGTGATCGTAGACGAGGACGCCCAGGCCCTCATGGTCATCACTCAGAAGCGCATCAGCGCCTGCTGCTCGTCCGACTTCCAAAGAATGGCGGGCAGCGGTGAGGGGAAGAGGCAAAACGGCTACTGTCTCGAGGGTGCGGGCGTGCTTGGTAAGGGCGCCGTTGTGAGCAATCACCGGCACGTCAAGACCTAAATCCAGCGCGGTAGGACGCGCGTCGCGAAAGCGCCGCCCGGTGACGATGGCGACTCGAACGCCGCGCTCTCGGGCCTGTTCCAGGGCGTTGCGATTACGCTCAGAAACTTGCCCACGGGAGTTAAGCAAAGTTCCGTCGAGATCCAGGGCAAGCAAACGTATCGGCATAATTCCGAAAAGCAAAGTTAAAGGAATCGACGCTAAAAGGCAAAACAGCCTGCCGGGCAGTGTCATATTTTAGTGAGTTTTCACAGAGTCTCTACCGCGGTTCTATAAGAATAAGTTACCCGGCGTAAATCGGCGGTCGCGCGGTAAAAGGTTGTGCGCGCTCGTAGGCGTCGGCGAGTTTGAAGAGCTGTGACTCGGACCAGTATGGTCCAAGCAATTGGAATCCGATGGGCAGTTGGTCAGCCGATAGTCCGCAAGGCACATTGAGGCCGGGGACGCCTGCCAGATTAGCAGTCACAGTGTAGACATCATTGAGATACATCGCGAGTGGATCATCAACCTTCTCACCCAACAGAAAAGCCGGCGTTGGCGCAGTCGGCGTGATGATAGCGTCGCAGCTCTCGAAAGCTTTGCGAAAGTCCTCCCGCAGAAGGGCGCGCGTCTGCTGAGCCTTGCGGTAGTAAGCGTCGTAGTACCCTGCGGAAAGGACGTAGGTTCCCAGCATTATTCGGCGCTTCACTTCCGGCCCGAATCCCTCGTCCCGGGTGCGGCGATACATGCTACGCAGTTCCGTCGCATCCTCGGCGCGAAAGCCATAACGTACCCCGTCGTAACGAGCAAGATTCGAGGAGGCCTCGGCAGTGGCGATGATGTAATAAACAGCAATGCAATACTTGGCGCGTGGCAATTCAACGTCAACGATCTCCGCAGCGAGATCCCTGTAAGTGTCAATCGCATTCTCCACCGCAGTTCGCACATCCCCATCAAGTCCTTCGCCAAAAAGCGCTCGCGGAAATCCAATGCGCAAACCCTTAATGTCGCCGGTTAGTTCTGCGTTGTAGTTAGAGACTGGAACGTCAGCAGTGGTCGCATCATGCGGGTCACGGCCGGCAATCACTTCCAAAACTGTGGCCACGTCGCGAACACTGCGACCGAAGACACCCACCTGATCCAACGAGGAGGCAAACGCCACCAGACCGTAACGAGAGTTACGACCGTACGTGGGTTTCAATCCGACAATGCCACACAACGAAGCCGGCTGGCGCACAGAGCCGCCCGTGTCCGAACCCAACGCCACCGGCACGATCCCCGCGGCAACAGCCGCCGCCGATCCGCCGGAAGACCCTCCGGGCACACGGCGTACGTCCCAAGGATTCTTGACTGGTCCAAAAGCAGAATTCTCATTCGAGGAACCCATGGCGAACTCATCGCAGTTCGTCTTCCCAATGATTACCGCCCCGGCCTCCAGCAGTCTTTCAATAACTGTGGCGTTGTAGGGTGGATGATAGTCACCCAGAATGCGCGAGCCGCAGGATGCCTGCATTCCGCGAACGCAGAGATTGTCTTTGATGGCTATAGGAACGCCGGCGAGCATTCCCTCGCGACCACTAATTAACTCGGCCCGTTTCAACGCACCGCTTCGATCGATCTCCAGGAAAGCATTGAGCGTTTCGTTCAGTTCTTCAGCAGCCGCTAGAGCCGATTCGGCTGCTCGACGGGCGGTTGTTTCGCCGCTACTGATAAGTAGGGCGAGATCGGTGGCAGAAGTTTTTCCGAAATCCATCAGACAGAAAAAAGGGATAGAAATCTATCGAACAGTCGAACCCAACTCTTCCGCGAAACTCTTACCCCAATCGGCTTGCCCCGGCGTCTCAGGGACCGGCAATCCTCGCGCATCGCTTACTAATTGGAAAGATTCCTCCGCGGTCTTGCCCGAAAACATTAGCAGGCAGGATGCGACCAGCGGGGAGCGGCCCAAGCCCCCGCGACAGTGAAACCCGATGCTCTTCCCGCGGGACAAGAGAGCATCCATCTCCTTAACCAACTGAAGTGTAGCTTGACTTGAGAGTGGCACATTGCAGTCTTCTATAGGAAAGTTGATAAACGCTAGACCATTGCTCTGGCACAACTCAGCTTCACGAGTTAAACCCAGAAGTCGGTCTTCCGGTTCCGTCAGTAACGACACAACAACATCAATTCCCTCGTCGCGCCAGCCTTGGATTTCACTCTCCAACCGGTCGTCTCCTTGCGGCCTGGCCAGAACCGCAATGCGACCGGCGCCGGGCTTATCAATCCAGTAGATTGTTGGTTTCATCGGAGCTACAGCACCTGCACTCAATTGTTCGACGTAGGTGATAATCTCCGCGATCTGGGGAGCAAACACTTTTAGCTCTTCTATCCTGATCTCCAGATGTGCAAGCTGAGCAATCTTCTCAATGTCGGATTCATTTATCGGCATGGCTTGGATTTGGTTGAGCTAGATTCGCGATTTGTCCAACCTGTTTATGCAACTCACTGCGGCACCAAGGAAAACCCGGCGCAGGTCTTTGTCCTTGATTTCAGCAGCGGCGTTTACCAATTCCACGGAAACTGTCGCGGGATCAAGCTCACGACCAAACCGTCTGGGATATTGCGGGCCGCGCGCATTCCCGACCGCCTTGGGATCCACGCGAAAGTCGACAAATGTCACTAAGGGCTGACCCAAAATCGAGTTGAGCCGGAAAAGCAATTGACCGCTCAAAGACTGTAGTTGTTTCTGCCAGGTCGCATCGGCAACGACAACGACCAAACTCTTCCGACGAAGTCCGAGTGGCACAGCGTGATCGCGCAACCCATCGCCGGCTGCATGCTTCCAGGCGGCCATGCAAGCGGCTTCTGCAACTTCCGGCGAGTCGGCGGCAGCTTGAAGTATCCTCGGCAGCGTTTTGATCAGGTTGTCCATGGTCCCAATTTCTGGTAGTTGTCAGTTTGAGCTTGAGGTCCGATTTAATATGTTTTCGAATCCCGAAGGGATTTAAGTCAGTAGCCGTGGGCGGGCGTCGCGCGACGCCCACGGAGGATCGGAGAAAAGATTCCTGACCCTGGAAGAGTCAAACAGGGCCCGACGGTGTGACCTCTTCAGGGTCCAGGCAAATTTTTCTTTCGCCTGTCCGTGGGCGTCGCGCAACGCTCGCCCACCGGCTATTAACTTAAATCCCTCCGGGATGATGTGCCGAAACCACTACCTATCAAACCACCCCCTATCGGATCCCTGGCACTTGCGATTTACTCTTTTCAATCTAAAATTATCTAAAATAACAAATCCAATCACGTCGCAGTGTAGCGGAGAAGCTTGGGGAACGACAAGCGGAAGGTCCATTCCATTGTCCCACGAACACCTATTCGAAGCTGTGCTAAAGAAGAAGCTGGTGCTGGCTTCCCGGAGTCTGCGTCGCGCCGAAATACTCAACGCGGTCGGCTGGCCCTTTGAAATGGTGGCAGCAAACATCGACGAGAGTCGCTTCGAATCCGAAGCTGCCGTGCCGTATGTGCGACGGCTAGCTCAAACCAAGGCCGAAACTGTGGCTAAGAACTTACCTTCTGGTCTGGTGCTCGGCGCAGATACGGTGGTCCTGGTTGACGAGGAGATTCTGGGTCAGCCGCGCGATACGGAAGATGCTCGGCGAATGCTGAAACTCTTGAGCGGCAGGTGGCATGAGGTTTTGACTGCCGTAGCAC
>JAIVJP010000275.1 GCA_020199975.1 Acidobacteriota bacterium | reverse complement strand
CACTATAGGCACACAAAACTGTAAAGGGCCACTCCATACGTGGCCCCAAGTAATTGATATGATTGGTGGAGCCGAGGGGGATCGAACCCCTGACCTCATGACTGCCAGTCATGCGCTCTCCCAGCTGAGCTACGGCCCCTGAAACTGTTCAAACCCTAAAAAGTTTCTTCGGTCTATCGGGAGATGGAAGAGTAACGTAGCGCCGAAGAGACGGTCAAGCGAGCCTTGGCATTTTAGACTCTTGATTTGCGATTGCCGATTTGAAGACTTCAAGTCTCGGAAGTCTACCGATTCCTTCTGCGTGAAGAGAGTAAGGCCACAGTGGCTCCGATAGCGAGCATTGCAATTCCCCCGACAACCCGAAACGTGTTCGGCAGTTCGCGCACTTCAGTCTCAGTAATGACGACTGCCGAGCTGGGCTCCAGAAACAGTGCGCGGTAAGCAATCACGCCGCCAATGGCGGCGACTACGATGCCGAAAATGATGCCGATGATTCTCAACTCAATTAGTTCCGAGTTCTGAGTTCCGAGTTCGAACATGAGAACGCGTCTTTCATCGAAACCTCTCGAGTTTCGATCTGCGAAACTCAGAACTCGAAACTCGGAACGCGAAACTATCTTCCTTTGAACGTCGGTTTCCGCTTTTCCAGAAACGCTTTCACACCTTCATCCTTGTCTTCAGTCGAGAAGCATAAGGCAAAGAGATCAACTTCGCGTCGCAGACCCTCATCAAGCAACGAGCGTGAAGCAATCTTTACTGCTTCCTTGGCCAGCTTCAGGGCGATTGGGCCCTTGTCCGCGATGCGTTTCGCCATTTCCATGGTCTTGGCTTCAAGCTGATCCGCAGGAAAAACATGATTGACTAAGCCGATGGCGAACGCGGTCTTCGCGTCGATAATATCGCCGGTAAGAATCAACTCCATCGCTTTGCCTTCGCCCACCAAGCGTGTCAGGCGTTGAGTGCCTCCACCGCCGGGAATAATTCCCAGATTGATTTCGGGCTGGCCGAATGAAGCGTTCTCACTTGCTACTCTGATATCGCAAGCCAAAGCCAGCTCACATCCGCCCCCCAGACAATATCCATTGATCATTGCGATCACCGGTTTCGGAAAAGTATCAAACGCGGTGAATAGTGAGCGAGCGGTCATCACATCTCGTTGCGAGATGGCTGTACGACCGGCGAACTCGGCAATATCGGCTCCGGCAATGAACGCCCTATCGCCGGCGCCGGTGATGACTACAACCACCTCTTCCAGCAACGCCGCCCCTTCTTCGCGAGTTTTGATGTTCAGCGCATTTCGTTTGTCAGGCCGGTTGATTGTGATTAGCGCGACACGCTCGCGACGGTCAAGCAGAAGTGTCTCGTAAGATTGCGACATCGGTTTGCTCCGGAATTGATCCACCACCCCAAGCGGGCTGCCCGCTTGGGGACCCCGGTTTGATTAGAAGAAGAGGAATCGTAAAGGCTGGCTGCCAAATCGTCAACGCGGCGACCTGTCGGGTAGTGGTCTTAATTCCCAATAGGAGACGGTCAACCAAGCGCCAAAGGCGCGGAATGTAAAAGCCTGGGGCACCGCCCCAGGACAGGTCAGTCAAAAAACATAGCGCTGAAGGCGCAGCATTAAGACGAGACCGTGACAGTTGCGAGAAACCATTTCGCGCCATCAGCGCTGATTACTCATGAACACACCGCGCTCCTGGGGCGGTGCCCCAGGCTCTTGCATTTCGCGCCTTTGGCGCTTAGGTGGTTCTAATTTCAGATTGGACACTACACCTACCGAGAACGATGAGATGGGGCTACGGCTATTCTGAGGAAGGAGACTCTGGATCCGAGGTCGCCGGCTGTTCGTCGGCGACCCACGAGACGAACAGGCGTAGGCCGTTCTCCGTGGGCTCAACAATCTGCGCTCCGACGCGCGCTGTCCCATAGATGGCCGGGGCCACTCGCGCCACCATTCCGGTTACTTCGATGGGCGCGCCATCAGGACGGTGAGCGCGCAGGTAGAGGCGTTCGCCGCGGCTGACTTCTGGATTGAGGTGGGAAAAGTGTGCCGGAAGTGGAAATGTCGTCGGTCTCCGTAGGCTCGCTCCAGGCGGATCCGTCTTCCGCGCGCCCGGAAACGACGATCGGCAGGTGTAGCGACATGCGTAAAGCAAAACGTCTGTCTTCGTTGTTGTAGGGTGTGCTCATAGTAGGCAACACAGTGGCTGTCATGCTGTCATGAAGAACGCGCGCGACGCGTGTCTTCATTGTGCGGGCAAGATGCTTGCGCTCCATGGGCACACTCTCAGGAAG
>JAIVJP010000274.1 GCA_020199975.1 Acidobacteriota bacterium | reverse complement strand
GTTCCTTTAGCGCCGCGAACCTCTGTTCCCACTTTGGCGATTCAAAGGCCCGTACTAGTTCGGCCAGTTCGCTCAGTTCTTCCCCGTTCGCTTTAACCTGTTCGCGTAAGTCAGGGTGATAGGCCCTCTCAACCAATTCTTTTAGCTTTTTTTCATCATAGACGGCTGAAATCTCGCGCACCAACGCCTCGCCGACGTCGGGCAACTCCCCGTAGCGCAGACCTTCGTCTATCCACTTTCGCTCCATGAGCATGTTTTCCGATGCACCCATCGCTCGCTCAATAGCCTGACCGAATCTCTCGGGTAACGGCAAGCGAGTAGTTTCGTTACCAGAGGACACTTTGACCAACATTGGGAGATCTCGAAAATACTGCACCGACACCATTACCTCGCGCCATTTCTTATCGGACGTTTCCTCTGGTTCTGGCTCCGTGTTGTTAAAACTGGCGTATTCGAGTACGGCGCGGGCCTGTGACAAGATATCCTCCCATCCAGCAGTTGGCTTTCGCTGGATAGCCATCCAGTCTGCGACACGGAAGACACTGCTGACCCCTGGGATGGCAAGGATCTTTTCGATATAGGCCGGACAATCTCCTCTATTTTCGTTTGTATATGTAATCGCGACTCCTTTGGCCAGCCTCTCATCCAAATTCAATTTCATACTGTTTGGATTAGGCGTGGTTTCAATGGATAGTAACTTCACTTTTGTTCTCCCAGTGCTCCAGGCTGCCCACGCTGCGCATGTGTGGTGAAATTTGTTCTCATTTTACCACTCGGATCCTTGCATCTTAACGTTCTGACTTGGACACACGAAAGACTTCAGTGTCACGCTGCGTCTGCGGCACCTGCTGCCTCACACTGCTTAGTGCTGAAGCGTGATTCGAGATGCTGCCGCCGTCGCGCTCCCCAATTCGCGGCGATAGCACCGCGAAGCAGTTCCGCTTGCGTCTGAGAGCTGATTACGAGAAGGTTGCCGAAAAGGTGAGCTCGTAGAGTTTGGCTTCGTCGCGCCCCTTGTCGAGATATGACCAAAACATTCGTGTCAACGGCGTTCATGCATCTCGTCACGGGTCAGACGAGGAGCATCGGCACGAAGCGGGTGCGCGTCCCAGCTTGCGAACAACTCGCGTAAGGCGCGCTCCCGCTCCTCGTCGCTCGTTGCCGTCGGCGGCAAAACGTGAGGATCATGCACGGTTATTTCGACTTCCGCGTTTTACGACACATTGAACTTCTCGCCGTTTGGTATGGGCACGAATGCTCCATCCCTGTAG
>JAIVJP010000333.1 GCA_020199975.1 Acidobacteriota bacterium | reverse complement strand
CTCTATGGGAACAGCCACTGACAGACAGAAAACCGCCAAAGACACCCATCCTGAAGTCGAGCCCGGCGAACGCAAAATTTCATTGCTCGTTGTGGAAGATGACGAAAACATTTCTACGGCGATCAGCGAGTATTTCTCTCGCGCAGGTTATCAGGTAAAGTCGGCTGAAGATGGCATCACTGGTGTGAAAAGGGCATTGGAAGATCCTCCGGATGCCGTCGTACTTGATTTGATGCTGCCAAAAATGGACGGCCTGGCTGTTTGCAAAGAGCTAAACTCAAGCTCTAAGTTTCGCGGGTTCAAGACAAAAGACCTTAAATAGGGCCCCTAAAGTGGAGGGTCGGATCAGCCGAGTTGTCCACTCGCGTGACGATTGGTCGCCTGTCTGGTTTATCGTAGCGGCTTCAGATGGATTCAAGGGCGGTTCCCGTTTCCCCTCTCCGTTCATAACTTTAGCGGGGAAGCGCAAGCTTGAGCTTGATTAAACCGCGGTTCGCGCACCATTTTGCCCCAGATTCCGGCCCGGCACTAGAACTTCGGTCTCCGAATCGGCATTTGCGCACCGGTATGGATTAGAATGGCCCAAAAAAGCAAAGGAGTGGAATATGAACCCAGAAGACCGAAGCAAACTAATGGCGAAGTATAATGCCGGATATAATGAAGTGTCTGACGCTCTAAAGGATTTTCCCACCGAGCTGCTAACGGCTCGGCCCCTACCGGGAAAATGGACCGCCTGCGAGATAATCCATCACCTCGCAGACAGCGAAAGCGCTTCTGCGCATAGGCTCCGAAAATTACTGGTCGAAGACCGGCCGGTGATTCAAGGTTATGATCAAGATCAGTTCGCCATCCTTCTCAAGTACAACGAGCGGGACAGCGGCCCGGCGCTCGACGCATTTCGTGCGGCGCGTGCAACGACCGCTCAGGTGCTCGCGCTCATGTCTGAGGAAGATTGGCGACGCGAAGGTAAACACACAGAGAGTGGACGCTACACCGCGGAAACCTGGTTAACGATCTATGCTGAGCACGCCCACAATCATGCTGCGCAGATCAGACGACTCCGATCAGCACTCAACATTTAGATAGTTCAACATAAATCTCTGGTTAGCTTGACAAAGCTTTTGTGCGCGAGCAAAATCCGGCTCGCTCCTAATCAAACTTGATTGACTCGAGCCAGCCGCAAATGATGGGTGCCGCCACTCTACTACAAACATCTCTTTCCGATCTTAAGTTAGAACGAAGGGGAAAAGTCCGGGATGTATACGCAGTTGACGACGAACATTTATTGATCGTAGCCACCGACCGGATTTCCGCATTCGATAGCGTTCTGCCCACACCGATCCGGCGCAAAGGCGAAGTGCTGATCGCGCTCTCACGATTTTGGTTTGAAAGGCTTAGTCACGTCGTGCCTAACCACATGGCAACTACTGACGTGGAACGCATGCCGGGTGTCGTTCGCCGACACTTCGACGAGCTGAATGGCCGTTCAATGTTGGTCAAGCGAGCTGAGGTGTTTCCTGTGGAATGCGTGGTGCGGGGATATCTATCCGGATCTGGGTGGAAGGATTATTTACGAACGGGAGAGGTCTGTGGGCATAAACTTCCCCCAGACTTGCAGGAGTCGGCAGAACTGCCCGAACCCATTTTCACACCTGCAACTAAGGCCGAAGAAGGTCACGATGAAAACATCAGCGAGGCGCAGGTCCGCGAGATGCTCGGTGAGGAGACCACTGTATTCCTGCGTGAGACTTCACTGAGGCTCTACAAGGAGGCTCGAGACTATGCGCGTGGGCGCGGAATAATAGTCGCGGACACCAAGTTTGAGTTTGGGCGCGGCAGGGACGGTCAAACAATTCTTATCGACGAAGCGCTTACTCCCGATTCTTCTCGTTTCTGGCCACTGGAATCCTACATGCCAGGAAAATCTCAGCAATCATTCGATAAGCAATTCGTAAGAGACTATCTAGAGACTCTCAGTTGGGATAAGAAGCCACCCGCTCCACCGATACCCTCGGACATAGCCGAGGCAACCACTGGTCGCTACCTCGAAGCCTACAAGCTCATAACCGGAAGAGATCTTTAATACCTGGGTTGATCTTCGGATTTCAGTCAATAGACGGTTGCTAACCAGTCCCGTGCAGATGCACTCCAAACTTGAAGCCCTGATAGAGGAAATGCTAGACGGCCAGATCTTGCTGGACGAAGCCGTTGCTGAATTCGAGAGACTCTACATCGAGAAAGCGCTCGCCCGGCATAAGAAACATCTCTCCAATACCGCAAAAGTACTTGGTATCCACCGTAATACCCTCTCCAAACGTGTCACGGCTTACCACAAGACCGCGCGTTCTCAGTCCCGTGCCGCCAAGCGCTCCTCCCGCTGACCACTCATCAGAACATGGCTGTAAGTTATTGATTCTATTATGCCGAAATGTTTCTAACTTGATATTTGCTCGGCGCTTCGGCGAGTTGGAAGGCTTCCTAGGCTCAACCCTGCAAAACCAGGTTGACAATCGGCTCAAAGAGGCATTATTCTTGGCACTCATCCACGGAGAGTGCTAACACATAGAGTGGACGCTCTTAAATGAAGTTTTCCAGAATAATCTAAAGGAGAAAGAAGATTATGGCAACGAATATCAAACCTCTGCATGACCGCGTGATTGTGCGACGAATTGAAGAGGGTGAACAGGTTCGCGGCGGCATCATCATTCCTGACACAGCAAAGGAAAAACCCCAGGAAGGTGAAGTCGTGGCAGCCGGCGACGGCAAATACAAGGACGATGGCGCCAGGCAGACGCTGGACGTCAAAAAGGGAGACCGGGTGCTCTTTGGTAAGTACAGCGGTTCAGAGATCAAGATCGACGGCGAAGAGCTCATGATCATGCGCGAGGACGAGATTCTCGGAATCATCGAGCGCGCCGGAGCGGCAAGCGGCACTGGCAAAAAAGGCGGCAAATAGTCGAAAAGTAGACTTGAGTCGCTTTCTTATTGACCAAAACTCAAACATTTAGCAGGAGAAAAGATAGAAATGGCAAAGCAAGTAATCCATGGCGAAGAGTCGCGCGCAGCGATTTTGCGAGGAATCAACCAGCTCGCCGATGCTGTGAAAATCACCCTCGGTCCCAAGGGGCGTAATGTCGTAATCGACAAGAAGTTTGGCTCGCCAACCATCACCAAAGATGGAGTTACCGTCGCGAAGGAGATCGAACTGAAGGACGCGCTTGAGAACATGGGCGCCCAGATGGTTCGCGAAGTTGCTTCGAAGACCTCAGACGTAGCTGGGGATGGAACGACAACCGCTACGGTACTGGCGCAGGCAATTTTCCGTGAAGGTGTCAAAACAGTTGCCGCTGGCGCGAATCCGATGGCGCTGAAACGTGGCATCGACAAGGCAGTTGAGCGGGCGGTTAAAGAGATCAATCGTCTATCACGAGATGTAAAAGGGGATGCAATCGCTCAAGTTGGAACAGTATCTGCGAATGGTGATGAAACCATCGGCAACATCATCGCCGAGGCAATGAGCAAGGTTGGCAAGGACGGCGTCATCACCGTTGAAGAGTCAAAGACGATGGAAACGTCACTCGAGCTCGTTGAAGGAATGCAGTTTGACCGCGGTTACCTCAGCCCCTACTTCGTTACTGATCCCGAGCGCATGGAAGCGGTGCTCGAAAACCCGCTGATTCTGATTCATGAGAAGAAGATCAGCTCGATGAAAGACCTGCTGCCGCTACTGGAGCAGGTTGCCAAACTCGGCAAGCCCATGCTGATCATCGCGGAGGATGTGGAAGGCGAAGCGCTTGCTACTCTCGTTGTTAACAAGCTCCGGGGAACGCTGAACATTGCGGCAGTCAAAGCTCCGGGCTTTGGGGATCGTCGCAAAGCCATGCTCGAAGACATTGCCATCCTGACTGCCGGCAAGGTCATCAGCGAAGACCTCGGCATCAAGCTCGAGAACGTCAAGCTTGAAGACCTGGGCCGCGCCAAGAAGATCACAATTGACAAGGACAACACAACCATTGTCGAAGGCGCTGGCAAGCAGACCGACATCGAGGGCCGCGTCAAGACACTGCGCGTACAGATTGAAGATACTACCTCGGACTATGATCGCGAGAAACTCCAGGAGCGCCTCGCGAAGCTCGTGGGCGGTGTCGCAGTGGTCAAGGTCGGTGCAGCCACTGAGACGGAGATGAAAGAGAAGAAGGCGCGCGTTGAAGATGCCATGCATGCGACGCGCGCAGCTGCCAAAGAAGGTATCGTTCCGGGCGGCGGCGTAACGCTTGTTCGCGCGGCCAAGGCTCTGGAGAAGTTCCAGATCAGCAAAGATGGTGAAGGCGATCCCGATGAGCAAATCGGCGTCAACATCGTCCGCCGTGCTCTCGAGGAGCCTCTCCGCCAGATCGTACAGAATGCCGGCAAGGAAGGCGCGGTTATCGTCGAGCGTGTTCGTTCTGAGAAGAACGAGAGCTTCGGCTTTAACGCTCAAACAGAGCAGTTTGAAGACCTCGTCAAAGCAGGAGTCGTTGATCCGACGATGGTGACACGCATTGCACTGCAGAATGCAGCCTCAATTGCGGGCTTGATGCTTACGACGGAAGCGATGGTTTCCGAGCTTCCAGAAGACGATAAGAGCAGCCCCGCAATGCCGGGCGGTATGGGCGGCATGAGCGGTATGGGAATGTAGTCTTTACTGGCCCAGACAAGCATAGCGGCCTCGCTACCTATGAGCGGGGCCGCTTTTTTGTGCTTGGTGCTGGAAGGTCATCGGACGGGAAGAAGTAGGCTCACGATGACCCGGGCTTCGACATGTTGGGTCGACATCACCACTTGCTTCACGCCACTGCAGGAGGGCACTGACAAGGGTGGTCCGGTTGTGGGAGCCGGGCGACATCTATATCAAGAAAGAGGCAACTGTTGAATCTGATTCCTACGATCCGCGCCACCAACACCAACTCAAAACAAGAAAGTCTCAAGGTGCTGGCCGACTTTGGAAGTTCTTCTTGGTTCTATTTAAGAGACCCATTCGAAAATCTAGCAGACGCCATACCTGCGATTTAGCACTTAAGCGTGGGACTACCCGCCCACCTCACTGCGAAGAC
>JAIVJP010000046.1 GCA_020199975.1 Acidobacteriota bacterium | reverse complement strand
CACGAGCAATAGACAGAAGATCAGGCTCGCCGCTACCTGACGCGGCTTGTTGCTAATCTCGGAGAGTCCGTGCTCTTCCGCGCCTACATTGACGAGCATGATGACGAAGAGAAACAAGACCATCACCCCGCCGACATAAACCAGAATCTGCACACCCGCAATAAACTCAGCGCCCAGCAGAATAAAAAGCGCGGCAACCGACAGAAGAGAGGAGATCAGGAAGAGGGCACTGTGAACGGCGTTGCGCGCCATCACAGTCAAGAGACCTGCAAAGATGGCGGCGATGGAGAAAATCCAGAAAAAGACTGCTTCCCAGCCGTTTAGAATCATTTCCGATTGCCAATTGCCAATTGCCGATTTTGCCTAACTCTCGTTGACGCCGATATGCGAGACCGTGCCATTATCTCAGTTAGCTCATTGGCCTCTTCGAGAAGCGGTCTAACGCGGCTCGCTCGAAGCAACGCGGCCTCAATAATCAACTCTAACCAGAACGCACTCTCATCCGATTCTTCTTCAACTACACCGATCTTCGCGACGAATTCTGCTGTCGATCGGCCACGACACGCCGCGCGATAATTGGCACCCACGGAAGTACCGGCCCGGACAAGCTGGCCTCTAATCGCTTTACCCTCGATGGTGTTGGGTAAGTCGGCAGCAAGTTTGAGAATTCTCAATGCAAACTGCTTCGTGCGTTTCTTCAAGTCGTCAGCATTCATGGTGTGAGGTGTCCATGTAAACTGTCTAGCTCCAACCAATCGCAAATTGGCAATTGGCAATTGGCAATCGGCAATCGGTAACAATGTCTAGTCAATCACCGCGTGTACTTTACTGTCTCGCGTCCCTGCTCGAGCATTTCGCGATTCCAGACAAATCCTGCGCGCGAGTAGGTAGCCAACTCGAAGTCTTGAGTAAGTTCCAGGCACCACGTGGGACAGGCTTCCTGGCACAGAGCGCAAAACATGCAACGAGACGTATCGAAGACAAACTCGTCGAGCACCTTTTTCTTGCGCGGCTTGCCCGCCACGACGATCTCCACATCCATCGCCAGAACGTCAATGCAGTCTTCCGGGCAGGCTATCGCACAAAGGTTGCACGCGATGCACAGTGTGTCGTGCGTTTCGGGGTCCATGTTCAATCTCGGCGCACCGTGAAAACGAGGAGCAACGTCCGGTCGAACCTTGGGATACTGCTCTGTGTAGATGCCCTTGCCGCCAACCGAATCACTATCAGTAACCGCGCCGATGTTGTATTTCAGGGTCAGGCCGAGACCCTTTAAGAGATCGGCCATGAAAAAGCGCTTGAGCTTCTCGATGAACTTGGGTTTTGGGACTTTGACTAAAGGCATAAATTTATTTTCGATTGCCGACTTTTGATTTTAGATTTCCGATTTCAATCTCAGATCTGAGATCTCAGATTTGAGATTATTTGAGATCTCAAATCCCCACTTCACATCTGGATCTCGAATCTCAGACCCGGTCGCTGCCGCTCTCGGTTCTGACAAAACCCGCTGCTACCGCTCTCGGTTATTTTCGACAACAACAGACCCGTGATGATGAGCCCGATTAGGCCCATGGCGATCATCAGCGCCTTACCGGTAGCCGTAAGATTCAACCCCGCCGAGATCGACTCCATGGTCTTAAACCCGCGCCAGCCGTTCAGGGCCTGAACCAAAAAAATTCCCAGTCCAGACAGCACAATGTTGATCAACGCCGAAGGGATCAGCCACTTCCATCCTATGTCCATCAGCTGGTCGTAGCGGAAGCGCGGCAGGGTCCAGCGCAGCCAGAAGTAAAGATAGAGTACGACCAATACTTTTATGATAAAGACCAACAGGCTGACTATAACATAGAGATTGTGGTGGCCATTGGCTTCGGTAAACCTGTAAACGAAAGGAAAGTACCAACCACCCAGGTAGACTGTGACGGCGACGGCAGACACCACCACCATTGCGGCATATTCAGCCATGAAGAAGAGCGACCAGCGCATTCCGGAATACTCAGTGTGAAATCCTGCGACGAGTTCTGACTCTGCTTCCGGCAAGTCAAACGGTGCGCGATTGTTTTCAGCGATACCGCTCACCAGGAAAATCAAGAAGCCCACCGGCTGATAGAAAACGTACCAGATTGAATCGGCGCTTTGCGCGTTGACCATTCCCGAAAGCGAAAGCGTGCGGGCAAACATCAGGGCTCCGACCAGCGACAGACCCATCGCGACTTCGTAGGAAACCATCTGCGCGCTCGATCGCAATCCGCCGAGCAGCGCGTACTTCGAATTTGACGACCAACCGGCAAGTATCAGCGCCAGTACGCCCACGCTGGAAACGGCAAGCACAAACAACAGACCGATGTTGACGTCCGCGATAATCCCCCAGTCAGGGGCAAACGGAATAACAGCCATAACAATGAAAGCTGAAGCAACTGCAATGTAAGGGGCGATAAAAAAAATACCGCGATCCGCTTTGTCTGGAATGAAGTCTTCTTTGGTGAGCAGCTTGATGGCGTCGGCAATGGGTTGCAGCAGCCCCCACGGCCCGACTCGCATCGGCCCCAGGCGTGCTTGCATAAAAGCCGAGATCTTTCGCTCGAGGTAGGTAGCATACGCCACCCACCCCGCCACGAGAGTAACTACCAACCCGATCTGGATAAACGGCCAGACAACGTTATTGATTGTCTCAGGGCTGAAAAACTTCAGCAGCAGATCGTCTAGGAAATTGATGGGAGCAAAAAATGTGAGTGTGATCATACCTGAGTGCAATCGATTTCAATTCAAGACTGGAATCAGCGCCTTCTTACAGAACCGGGGTAGCGACCGCACTCAACCAGATTAGCGATCAACTGGCTTTGACTACCTGGACTTTAAGCAACTCCCTGCACCTCGCAGTCACTGCGCAACATGGCTTTAATTCTTGCCGTTAATATTGCCTTGCTTAAATGCGGTCGCTACCGCTCCCGGTTCTGTAGCTAACGTTTACCTATCAATCTCACCAAGAACAATATCGAGGGTGCCGATAATCGCGACCACATCGGCCACCAGGTGGCCAAGGCACATCTGTTTCAGCGCCTGAAGATTAATCAGAGAGGGTGGGCGCACACGAACACGCCAGGGCTGAGCCGTGCCATCCGAAACCAGATAGCAACCAATCTCGCCCTTGGGACCTTCTATCGAGTGGTAGTAGTCGCCGATCGGCAGCTTAATTATTTTTGGCAGTTTTGCGTTCACCGGACCATCTGGCAAATTGTCCAGGGCCTGATCGACAATGCGACGCGACTGTCTCATCTCCTCGAGTCGAACCAGATAGCGATCGTAAGTATCGCCATTCTCTCCAAGCGGAACGTCAAAATCCATGTCGGCATATGCCGCATAGGGTCGAGACTTGCGAATATCCCAGGCGACTCCCGATCCACGTAGCGCCGGGCCTGACAAACCAATCGCGATCGCCTCCTCCGCTGAGATAACACCAATACCCACCGTGCGGCTCAGCCAGATGCGATTCTCCGATAGCACCGTTTCATACTCGTCCAGACGCGTAGGGAAATTGCTGATGAAACGTCGGATGTCAGGCTCGAAGTCGTCATAAGTATCGTTCGGCATGCCTCCGATACGCCAGGCATGACACGTCAAGCGGGCGCCAAACTGTCGTTCAAATATCTTGAGAATCTCCTCGCGCTCACGTAGCGCCCAAAGCAGGACCGTCACCGCTCCAATGTCCAGCGCATGAGTCGCAAGCCAAAGCAAGTGAGAAGCGATGCGATTCAATTCAGTAAGAATGGTTCGGAGGTAATGAGCGCGCGGTGGAACAACCAGGCCCATCATTTGCTCGACCGTTTCTACCCAAACCAGTCCGTTCGAAACGGCTGCAATGTAATCAAGACGATCCCAGTAAGGGGCGATCATCGTGTACATGCGGTTCTCAGCGATCTTCTCCATACCGCGATGCAGATAGCCGATGTCGCAGTCGAGATCGATAACGGTTTCTCCGTCCAGTTTCAAAATCACGCGCAGCACGCCATGCGTGGAGGGATGCTGGGGCCCCATATTGAGCACCATCTCGGGGCTATCAAGCAACGTCTCTCGGGTTGTGGCGATCTCTACCTGGTGCATAATTAACGCGAGCCACGCGGGGCAGCCTGCTCCGGTGCCGTGTTGCGTCACGGCGTGCAACGTACGCCTTGAAGTTTCTACGCCGCCGCCGGTTCCGACGCGTCCGGAAGGTAACAGCCGGTTACGCTCCACGGTTCGATTATCAAACCAATCTCTCTGGCGATGCCGCTCTCTCGCTTTTCCGCAAGCTTGATTACTATTGCCTGCGCAGCACTAGCCTTGTTCCAAACATTTCGAGGCGATGCGGTGTCCGTCAAAACAAAACCTGCCACCTTCGCTGCCTCCGGCGACTCGAATACCTTGGCTTCGTAATGAGCGGCGATCTCTTTGGGGGTCATCTTTCCATTTTTGATTGCCGATTGATTCATTGCCAATTGCCAATTGCCGATTGCCGACTAAAGAACTTTTGGTCACAAACTGGAATCGGAAATTGGCAATCTGCAATCAGAATTTACTTGTCCTTGCGTCCGCCTCTTACCATTTACTACTTACCATTTACCATTTACTTATCTTTTGGCATCACTTCTTTGCCGCCCTGGAAAATCTCACGCATCATGCGCTCTTGCGGCACTGAAAGGATTTCCAATCCATAGGCACGCCTCTGTTCCAACTGCTCACCTTCGACTTCAGTCATTTCCGGCAGATGTTTCCTGGTCCACTCATTCTCGACAAATTCCAGCGAAACATCTTTCCTGAGAGGATGGCCTTCCCAGTCCGGCGGCAGCAATAGCCGGCGCAAGTCAGGGTGATTTCTAAAGCTCACCCCAAACAAATCGTAGACCTCACGTTCCATCCAGTTTGCCGCGGGCCAAACGCCGGTCACACTTTCCGGTCCCGCTTCGGTCGTAGCCACATTTAGGCGAACTCGTTCATTTGCCGCGATGGAGTACAGGTTATAAACAATCTCGAAAGGAGACTCCGTACGATCAGGCAGATGCACGCAGGTTAGATCGGAAAGATAATTAAACGGAGTCTGAGGATGTCGCTTGAGGAAATCACAGACCTCCACGATCCGCGGACCATCGATTCGGACAGACAGTTGTCCAATGAATTCCACTGATTCGATTACTGCGCCATTGAATTGCTCTATTAGGCTCTTTACGAGGGGGTGATTCGCGGCATCGACGGGTTTAAAACCCTGTTCCTTCTTCTTGACAGGAGCTTTTGGCGCGCTCGTAACGCTTGGGGCGTCAGCTGGCGCCTTTGCGCTTAGAGATTCTTTGACGGCTGCAACTCTTGACTTGGCCTGCTCAACCATCGCAGCTTTTTCGGCGTCGGCCCCGGCAAGAATGCCCGCGGGAGGAATGACGGAGGGCGGTGGCGTGCCTGTGGGATCCGGCTGCTTCGAGCCGTCAGGCCGATCGGACGATTGTTCGGGCGACGGGTCCGGTTGCCCCGGAGTTCGCTCGTTATTGTCTTCTTCCATTTTCTCGGAACTCGTGATTACACTCTTGCCGGATGTGCGATCCGGATGTTGCTGGCCGCGCAAAGCCTTCGCGCTTAATTGTTATGTAGTTTCAGAGGCGAAGTTGAATTTAAACACGCGGTTTATTTACTGTCAACCAAGTTATTTTTGGCATCTGTGCGGCTGGTTCGGCCTGCAAGTGCCCGCTAAACTTGACGATACGAGCCTTCGCCTCATATCATGACTTGTTTGAAAAGTGCACCCTGTGGCCGACTACCAAGAAGGAACTAGAGAATAATGAAGCCAGAAATTCATCCCGCATATAACGAGATAACCGTTACCTGCGCCTGCGGCGAGACGTTTAAGACCCGCTCGACGCGGAAGGGCGACCTGCATGTGGAAATCTGCTCGGCGTGCCACCCGTTTTTTACCGGCAAGCAGAAACTGGTCGACACCGCAGGACGCGTAGATCGGTTTAACAAGCGTTACGGTAAAAAGACCCCGGAAACTACCGCCGCCACGCAGTAAATGTACAAGTTGAGGACAGGAACGATATTGAACCAGAATCGACATTAGCGACCCTTTCATAATCAACGCCGGCGCAAATCGTCGGTCGCTGTTCCTGCAAGAGTGCACACGCGACTGCCGTAAACGCCGGCGTTAGTGTTTATGTTGAGAGTTCAAGCTTTAGCTCGCTGCTTCAAAGGCCAACACCTTGAAGGTCGAACTCTAAACCAGTTCTGACCAGTTCTGAGGAATTCCAATGAGCACAAACGAAAGAGATTTAATTGTCGGTGGCCAGGCTGTTATCGAAGGGGTGATGATGCGCACGCCAAACGCGTATGCGGTTGCCGTGCGCAAAGCAGACGGCACGATCGTCAACATAGCGGCGCGGCTTCCAAAGTGGAGTGACAAATATCCCCTTCTGAAGCTGCCCGTGCTGCGTGGCGGAGCGGTGTTGGTGCAGTCCATGGGCCTCGGTATTAAGGCGCTGAACTATTCGGCCAACGAGGCTTTCGCGGACGCCGAAGCAGCTGAGGCAAAAGAGGTGCAGGTTGCGCTCACCCCGGCTGTAATCGAGGGTGAAGGCGACTTTGCCGGCGTAACCGGCGCTGTGCCCGGGCTGT
>JAIVJP010000045.1 GCA_020199975.1 Acidobacteriota bacterium | reverse complement strand
GAATAATATCTCGTGCTTCGTCGGGCGATCGGCTGGAAGCCACCACCAGAACGAATTGGACGTCGGGTCGCGTCACAGAGATGAAGGCAGCTCCATCCAGCATTTCCGGCAGGATGCGATGAAGTTCCTTACGTCTGCTACCGGGAACCAGGGAAATGATCGGACGTGCGGGATCAAGATTATGAAAGCGGCAGAAGTCTTCCCGACCGCAGCGTGCTTCCACCTCACCGACGAGTGGGTGACCTACAAACTCGACTTGCGTCACTCCCCGTTTGGCATACCATTCCAGCTCAAACGGAAGAATCGTAAGCAGCAAGTCGACGTCGCGTTTGATGGTTTTCAAACGATAAGAACGCCAGGCCCAAAGCTGTGGACTGATGTAATAGATAACTCGCAGGCCACGCCGGTGAAGCGAGCGGGCTAAGCGTAGATTGAAATCGGGCCAGTCCACCAGAATCACCGCCTCAGGTTTTCTTTCAAGTGCCGCTTGCTTCAACTTCTTGAAGGCTCGCCAGAATTTCGGCAACGTGCGTCCGATTTCAAGTAATCCGAGAATTGCCAGGTCATCGGATTGAATCACTGAATCGACGCCGGCCGCTCGCATCAACGGACCAGTGGCGCCAAAGACGTTTATCTGACTCTCAGGCGCCGCCTCGCGCAATGCGCGCACGAGCGCCGCCGCGTGGGCATCACCCGAAGGCTCGCCTGCAACGATCATTAATCTGTGCCGCGCTGGCGGTGTGGCCGTCATGAAGGATCCAATAATAAGGCACACGGGGGAAAACAGAAGGATGCGGACAGTGAGCAGTAGCCAGTGAGCAGTCAGGCTGGAGAGTTGTACTGCACACTATCTCCATCCACTCCACACTATCCACTGTCCGCTGTCCACTGTCTGTGCTAGCATCGCCTCGCTATTCTTAATAAGGGGCGCGCTCTCTTTTCTACGTTTATGAGATGCAGTGCTCGCCCGCAGGACTCGTGAGGTCTCCGCTCTTTTTTTGCGCGTAGCTTTTTCCTCAAAGCGTGGTTTAGGGTTTATTCTGTTTGCTCTCGCGATCGCAATCATCAGCGTGGGCTCCTCTGCGCGCGCTCAGCAAACCAATCCGGTCGATCGGAAAGTTACCAACCCGATGACCGACACGCCCAACGTCAACCCGCTTACTCAGGATCAGCCTGTTCGTCCGCGTACTCCGGCGAGACCAGGGGAACCAGCTCAAGCTACAGACCAACTCAAAGTCGATGCTGGCACACAAACTGTTTCCGGTCCCGAGCAAGCTCGAGTTTTCGTCTATCAAGGAAACGTCGACGCGCGCATAGGTACATACCGGTTGCAGGCCGACAAGGTCACAGTTTACGAAACCACGAACAAGGTCATCGCAGAAGGTAACGTCGTCTTCGATCAGGGCGACCAGCAACGAATTACCGGCACGCGCGCGGAGTGGAACTACCGCACCAAGACGGGATTCTTCATTGACTCTACAGGTTTCACTAACCAGACGCAGGACGGAACCAGAATCTATTTCACGGCCGACCGAGTCGAGAAGGTTAGCCTCGACACCATTGTGGCGACGAGTGTTCAGGTTACTGCGTGCGACGAAGACGTGCCGAAATGGAGCTTCTTTGCGAAGCGCGCGAAGATAAAAACCGGGGATAGGGTGCGCGTTTATTCGCCCCGTCTCAGGATCAAAGACGTGCCGATTTTTTATCTCCCGTATGCTTCAGTCTCGATTAAGCAGCGCGATCGCGCGTCGGGTTTTTTGACGCCAACCTTCGGAGGCTCCGGAGAAAAAGGGTTTCGCCTCTCGAACTCCTACTATCAAACGCTGGGTCGCTCGGCAGACGTTACGCTTCGCAATGATCTCTACGCCCAGCGCGGTGTCGGTATTGGTGCCGACCTGCGCACCCGGGCGAATTCGCGCTCATATTTTAACGCGGGTTTCTATACGGTATTCGACCGCAGATTTGGACCGAAGGAAGATGCCAGTCACCCGGATCAAGGCGGGTCGAGTTTTTATGTCGAAGGGGTCCATTATTTCCCAAACGGATTCATTGCCGCAGCCGACGTCAACATAACTTCTAACTTGGCGTTTCGTCAGGTCTTTTCTGACAGCATCCAACAGGCGATTTCCCCGGAAGAGCGATCTCAGGTCTTGTTAACAAGAACCACAGCGACTACAGCTTCAATCTGCTGGCCCGTACCCAGGTCACTTCACTCCCCACCTCGCGCATTCGCATACGTGAGTTACCCGGCATTACGATTGAGAAGAGACCCTCTCTTCTGAGTTTCCTCAAGAAGCTACCGGTTTATTTTTCCTTTGAAGGCGGCGCCGAAGGTCTGAGCCGAAAAGAGAGCGTTGACGATCTGTTCACCTTCCGAAACGAGGTAGGCGGCGATCCCATCATTTCGCCGTCAATGGTGCAACGCCTCGACTTCCATCCGCGTGTGGCTTTGCCAATTAATTTTGCCGGCTTTTCCATTACGGCTACTGCGGGGGCCCGAGCGACCTTTTATTCAAACTCGTTGGATCCGACCAATAGAGCAGTGCTGAGCACGAACCTGACGCGAGGCTACGGGGAGTTTGAGTTGGACGTGCGGCCGGCGGCGCTGGCCAAAAACTTTCAGCGCGGCAACGGCGTTTTCTTTTTCCGACATGTGATCGAGCCTTACATCATCTACCGAAAGATTTCCGGGATAAACGAATTCGATCGCATTATCCGCTTCGACTACAACGATGCGATTGCCAACACTAACGAGATCGAATTCGGCATCTCTAACCGCTTTTTCACTCGTCGCTCGACTGAGAACGTAAGCAGCGCCGCGGTCCGCGCAACCAGGACCGGTGAAAAAGCTCCTCTCTCGAGCCAGCCTTACGAAGCCCTGACGGTTACAGTGCGCGGGAAATATTTCTTTGATCGGTTTTTTGGCGGTGCCTTGATACCCGGTAGGCGAAATCAGTTTTATCCTATCAACACGCTTTCGGGTTTTAGCTATGGTGGTATCCCCAGACGCTTCTCGCCGCTGAATGTGGAAGCTCGCTATCGACCGCGCAATGACATTTTCGTTGATCTGCGCACGGACCTGGACACGCGCGACGGAGGTCTGCGTGCGCTTTCCACTACTTTCGGGATCACTCGACCCCTGATTCAGGCCTTCCAGAGTTTTTATTACACGCGCGCGATTGAACTGGTTCCCAGCTTGGCTCGATTTGGTGACGCGCGTGGCAGCGAGCCGGGCACGCTGCGAGGCTCGCAGTGGAGTCCATCTGTGTTTCTGGGCGATCGCGAGCGTGGTCTGTACGGGGGCACATCCTTCTTCTTTGACTTCCAGGAACGGCCGGGAAAGGGAAATACTTCGCTGATCAGCTCGACTGTGACGGTGGGATATAGCTGGGACTGTTGTGCCGTCACCGCCCAAAATTACACCTTCAACGTGGGCGTCAGAAAAGAAAACCGCGTCGTCTTCAGTTTCCGCCTCAATGGAATCGGTACTTTTGGTACCGAACAAATCGGGCAACGCTTTCGCTAGATTTCTCTACTAACTGTGGGTCTTGGCTGGCCTCGCGTGTTGATCACAAACCAAGTCATGCCTGTAAACAGTAAGCGAATTGTTGTATTCTGAATATGGCCTTCGGGCTGCAAGCCGAACCCAATCGGCAATTGCTATTTTAGGGCTTCAGGCATTCTTTGGATTGTCCCTCTTTGCCTCGCCGTAGTTCACGCGCCTCGCAAGGATCACGGGACTACGGTAGTTATCCGCGAAGACTTTCAATCGCTATCATTGAAACCGAAGAGGAGGACTTTGTGAGGAAACATCTAACCAGAACGATGAACACAGCGAGGAGATTCCCGCGTTTACCACTAATTACTGTCGCGTCGCTGGTCATCCTCGCGATCGGCGCCGTAACTGTGCTTTCAAAACAGTCGGTCAGGCTGAACAAGTCAAACGATCACGAGAGGAGATCTTCTGTGGCCGATAAATCTGCAAAGAAATATGTAACCGTCAAGGTAGCCGGGCAAGACGTTCAAGTCGATATCCAGACGAGACAGATAAAGCCGCTAACTCCTCAAGAGGCCGAGAGACTGGCGCAAGGACTCAAGCAAATGATCCACCCCTCCGCTGAGGGACTCGTGGAGGTCCAGAACGCTGACGGATCTGTCTCGATGGATCTCGACGGCCGTTTTCAGAATGTGACTGTTGCCAGGATAAATCAGGATGGAACCCTCACCCAATCATGTGTTGACAATCCCAGGGCCGCGGGTGCGTTTTTCGGTATTGACCCGAAACTAATTGAAAACCAGCCCAGGGAAAAGTGAGGCTGGTACTAGCCGCCTAAAGTAAACAGCCGAAAGACCAGACTTAATGACGAAGTTTCTCGTTAAAACTCGCGTTCTTTTGCTTACCGTGATGGTGGGCCTGATCGCTTCTTCTTCCGCTCTTGCAGCCGCCACGATAGTCATTCAAAACAACGATCAACCCGGTGTTGGTTTCAACGATCCTACGCCGGTGGCACCGGTTGGAGGGAACAACGGTAGTACTTTGGGCGAGCAACGGCTGAACGCATTTCAATTCGCCGCCAATATTTGGGGCGCAACTCTGAATAGCGGTCCCCCCATCACCGTTCGCGCGAGTTGGCCGGGTCTGCCTTGCACGGCAACTTCAGGCACACTAGCCTTGGCCGGAGCGGTTAATATTCGGAGGGATTTTCCAGGCGCTCTATTTGCCGCTACCTGGTACAGTGTGGCTATTGCCAATTCACTTTCGGGTAGCGACCTGAATGGACCCACTGCTGAGATAAGCGCTCGGTTCAATGTGAATGTTGGTACCACGGGGTGTTTGGAGAGCCGCCAGTGGTATTACGGACTGGATACTAATCCCGGCATTAACCGCATCAATTTAGTCACTGTGTTACTTCACGAGTTTTCACACGGCCTAGGGTTCCAGACTTTCACAGACGAGGAGACAGGTGCGCGGCCTTCTGAACTTCCCACTATTTATGATAGATTCCTTTTCGACAACACCACGGGCAAAACATGGGTGGAAATGACTAACGCCGAACGCGTAGCTTCCGCCATTAACACTGGGAACCTGGTATGGAATGGCTCGCAGGTTACCAATGACGCCGCAACAGTGT
>JAIVJP010000560.1 GCA_020199975.1 Acidobacteriota bacterium | reverse complement strand
ATCGAGGATTAAGAGGAACACTTCTTAGAACTACCTTCCAGCGGAGTCTTACGCGATTGCCAATTGCCGATTTCCAATTGCCAATTACGCATTCCAGATTGTAGCGCGTTGGTTGTTAAAGCAGAAGGCACTAGAACTAACCACGCCAAACCTAGACGCTAGCGACCCGTCTACGCCCTTTCTTGACAGTGGCGACCCACTCGCGCAACCCTGTCCCTCTAAACACTCCGAGACGATTCTGGATAGGCACGAAACCGCTCCCGGACATTTCCGATCCCGCAGAGCGGTCTGGATCCGTGGGTATGAACCGTCCGGGAGCCAACGTAGAGGAAAGTAACCTAGAGTATGTCCAAGAAGGCTACACCAGAGGGAGCGGAACCAGCAGGCGCGCCTTTGCAAAAGTTCGGTGAAGTAGCCGATGCCATTTCCGCCACCAGGAAGAAACTGGAAAAGACTGCCTTACTGGGAAACTACTTCAAGGAGCTAAACGACGCTGACCTCGCACGTGCTGCGCGCTATTTTGCGGGCCACCAGTTTGCGCTGAGTGACTCACGCACTACCAACGTCGGTGGAAGTATAATTAGCGAGGCTCTGTGTCAGGCTACCGGTTTCAGTACGGAAAATCTGGCACCGCGGTATGTCCGTCTTGGCGATGCCGGCGAGACAGCATATGAGGCCGTCAAAGAAGCGAGGCATGGCATTCAGCTGCCTGCTATTACGTTGGCAGAGACTGAATCAATAATCGCGCGCTTGAGCGAAACGCGGGGAACCAGGAACAAGACAGCTTTGCTGGCCACTGTGCTTCATCAGGCAAGTCCGCTAGAGGCTAAGTACCTTGTCAAGTTACTTGCTGGTGACCTGCGAATTGGCTTGAAAGAGGGGCTTGTCGAAGATGCCATCGCCCGCGGCTTCGCCCGGCCGCTTTCAGATGTGGCCCATGCGAACATGCTTCTCGGTGATATTGGCGAGGCGGCGGTTCGTGCCAGGAATAGTGATTTGCGCAATATCGAGATGAGGCTCTTTCATCCGATCAAATTCATGCTGGCAACGCCGGCGGCCGACCTCTCAGACATCGCCCGCACGATGCCCGCAGGTGTCAATCTACTCTCGCACGATGGACGAGATTACCCGTCGTTTTCCCGAGCTAATTAAACCGCTTCGAAGTTTGCCAACGGATGTGATCATTGACGGAGAAATCGTACCTGCCCAGGGCGAACGGATCCTGCCCTTTAGCGAGCTGCAAAAACGATTGGGCCGGAAGACCATCGACGAAGATCTGATGAGCGAAGTGCCTGTGATCTTGGTGGCTTACGACTTGTTGTACGCAGATGGTCGGGTGCTGATTAATGAATCTCTCGAAAAGCGCAGAGAGATCCTGAATAGACTCGTCCCGAGGCAAGGCACAGTCCGTCTCTCCATCGCAAAAGAGTTTAAGGACGTTGCCCCGCTCGACGACGAATTCACGAATGCTCGCGGGCGCGGTAACGAGGGCCTGATGATCAAGAGTCCCGCTTCATTGTACAAGCCTGGCAGGCGCGGCCGGGAGTGGTTGAAGTTGAAGCGTGCGATAGCGACTCTGGATGTAGTAGTGACGGCAGTTGAGGTAGGGCATGGGAAGCGCCGGCATCTGCTGTCTGACTACACCTTTGCGGTGCGTCGGTCAGACCAAAGCAACGAATTGCTCAATATCGGGAAGGCCTACTCCGGGCTCACGGACGTAGAGCTGGCGGAGCTTACAAAATGGTTCCAGACGCACACCCTCCATGAGTTTGGACACGGAAGATTACGCCTGGTGGAACCTGGAATAGTGATCGAGGTCACCTTTGATAGGATCCAGGAATCCAAAAGGCACAAGAGCGGCTACGCTCTGCGTTTTCCACGGATTCTTCGCGTTCGAACCGATAAGAACCCTGAGGATGTTGACACACTTGAGACTGTCCGGCGCCTGGTGGACTCAAACAACACACCCTCACCAGCCGCATCTGAATGAGTACTACAGATATCCCCTAACTGCCTCGGAAAAAGGAACTCGGGAGGGAGATTGACCTCCCTGTTCCGAGGCTTCAGCTATTGCGTTATTGTGTTTAAGGCGGTAGAATCCCGGCTCTATGAAACGGCATCATAACCGCCCTGAAAAGGTCTTGCAACAATCCCATTTCGAGGTGATTCTATAATCCACTCCGGCCAGTCCGAGTTCCTTGCTAGAACCAGCTTCGCCGCCAACTACAAGCCACCGGAAGCTAGTTCGTACCCGAAAGCACACAGCGCTGCTGTTGCGTTGCTCTTCAGTTTGTCGGTTGGATGCGCCGCGTTTAGGCGCTTTTTCCAGCGCTAGCCGGGAGGGTCCGGTGAGTTTGCACACAAATAGCCAGTCGCGTAG
>JAIVJP010000044.1:3920-9112 GCA_020199975.1 Acidobacteriota bacterium | reverse complement strand
GGAGTTTTCCACGTAGGCGTCTCGCCGGCGGCCTCTCAGGCCGAGCATGTCGAGCGCTATCAGCTCCCCACAGACGCTTGTGATCTGATCGTCTACACAGGCTTTGGTTTGAAGGGCAGGAATGTAGTGCTGGTGCGTTCGTGCGAGATTGTAATCTTTATCGCGGGAGCAATGGGATCGCTTAATGAGTTCACCATAGCCCTTGACGAAGGCAAAGTAATCGGGTGTTTGACGGGAACGGGCGGTGTTGCTGACGAAGCTCACTATCTCCTGCAGAAGTTCTCTAAAGAAACCGGCGCGATCCTGATTCAGAACCACCACCCGGAACGGTTGCTTGATGCCTGCCTACAGCCTTGAGGCGCGGTGATTGTGTGCTGCCGCTCAAGCCCAAGGGGCGTAACCAACCTAGATATGAGCTCAACCGCCACTATCGAGGCTCTTTACACCGCAACCGATCTTTCCGTCGCTGACCTCGACCACGCGGACTGGGACCGGGTCAAGGCAATTCCACTCACACGCTACTGGTCAGGCATTCCCGCTCCTGCCGACCGGCGCGCCGAAGCTCGGGTCCTCTGGTCTGCTGGGTCGCTTTGTGTGCGTTTTGTTTGCCGCCAGGCGGAACCCTTGATCGTGAGCTCAAATCCGCAAACCGAAACGAAGACGATGGGATTGTGGGACCGTGATGTCTGCGAAGCCTTCCTCGCGCCGAACCCCGAACAGCCAAATCGCTATTTGGAGTTTGAAGCGGCGCCCACGGGTGAATGGATTGATCTTGCTGTTAACGTGAAACCGGGTCAGCGCGAAACTGAGTGGGACTTTGATTCAGGTATGACTACCACTGCACGCATCGGCAAGGGCCAGATAATTATCGCGATGCGGATCCCCTGGGGCGAACGTATTCATAAGCCTCAACGAGGAGAGCGGTGGCGAGTTAATTTGTTTCGTTGTGTCGGCGGCAGCAAGGATCGTGGTTTTCTTGCGTGGCAACCAACGCACACTGAACAACCGAACTTCCACGTACCAGAGGCTTTTGGTTGGATTGTTTTTGACGCGTGAAGATCCGTTCAGGTACGATTTCAGGTTCACGATCGGCAGCGCTCATATCCGTTGTTTGCTTAGTGCGTATGTGCCTTGGGCGTGGGTTCTGGTCGAGATGAAACTGGTGCGAAACCGCTGCTGGGCAGAATCAGCGGCTAGTTCTTTAGCGGCGTTGCGGGGAGCGGCTTGCCGGCTACATCACCATTTCTAACTCCCGATTGATCCAGGAGGAAAGACAGGCGGCCGGTACGACCATACTGAGCAGGCTCAGCGCTGGCAGTCCAGCTCTTTCCATCGGAGGAGACGGTGATTCGAAAACGATAACTCGTCGTTTCCGTTCTTTCGAGGTCTTTTGGTATTAGGCCGGCAAGTATTAAGGCGGGCATATCCCCATATTTTCCAGCGTGTTGCTGGCTATACACCAGTTGAGCCAATGAAATGCGCTGCAGCAGGGCTTGCACATCGCTATGATGTGTGTCGATTCGGGCGTTGAAGAAAAACTCACTCCCAGCCTTCCTCACTATCTCCTGGTTTTCCTTGTCACCCACGATCCACTTGCCATTAACGCGAATCAGGGCGACTGGCTCAGCCTGCTCTTTGTTCTCCTCATCTTTGACTCTTACAAACACGGTCGCAGTCTCGCCGTTTATCTGTTCACCGCTAATGTTTACCTTCTCAGGGATGGCCGAGGCCAAACGTTCAAAGTCAGGCCGCAGGTCGTCAAATTCTGCCGGCTTCAATCCTTCAATCGCGGGGTGATAAATGGAGAGTGCAAATGCTTCGCGAAACTTTCTCTCACGCATCAAATTGTAAAACTCGCGGACCGAGTCGGATGGCGAGCGTTGCGGATTCTGCGCAACAGATAATGGGGACCAGATCTGTAGTGCAAAAACAGCCAGGAAAAACAATAAGAGCAATCGGTGCAATAACGTTGGATTAAGCATTAACTTATCTGTCCCTCTCATGCAGGAAATACAAGGCGCGCCCCGTGCTTGGCAGCGCGCCTTCTGAAACGGCGGATCAAAAGCTCCCTGATTCGGGCAAGATTTGACGTCGAAACCGAGATGGTAGACGCGTACACCCGCGCTCAGTCGCTTCGCCCTACGTATGGTCTAGGCTTCAAGAGTTTCTCTCTCCCCACCAGGTACAACAGCACCGTAAGCAGCAAGAGTGGAATCAAGGCGAGTATATCCGCCCTCGGCCCTTCAAAGAAGCCGTTATTCGCTCTTGACCACGCTTCAAATCCGGTTAAGCGCGCGCCGATGCTTTCACTAAGGTTTAAGAACGCGTGGACGACGCCGGCTAACGCGCCGCCTGCTATATACCCCGAGGCGAGTAATACGCCGGCGCTCTTATCAGTCTCCGCCACAAGTTGCTCTTCCGACAGGTTCTTATCAGCGAACCTGCGGCGCAGATACTTATCCACTCCAAGGCGCACCATCCCGCCAACAAATATCGGCGCCGAGGTCGAGAGTGGAAGATAGACGCCCACCGCGAACGCGAGCGACGGGATGCCTGCCATCTCCAGCACTATGGCAATGAAGACTCCCAGAAGTACCAACCCCCAGGGAAGCTGCCGACTGAGAATGCCCTTAATAATGTACGACATCAGCGTCGCCTTCGGTGCGTTGTACTTTGTCACGCTGCCGCCGTCTGGTCGTTTGTCGAAAACCCCATTGATGCCCGGGTCGGCAAGATAGACAGGCACGCCCTGATCGTTAACCAGATAACGCCCCGTCGTACCAATCGCGGTGTCGGTTTGATGACAAACTATGTAGCTGGCAGTGTCGCTGCTTGCTTGCTGTCCTTTCAGGCCATCGCGCTTCGGCTGGCCTCCACTCTGCTCACAGTTATTCAAATCAAAACGATAACCATCCGGCAAGGTCACTTCTTTGGTGGTTGCGACAGGGACATAAACCGTTGCCGATTGGTCGAGCCAGAGTAGGATGTAGCCGAGCACCAGTGCCGACGCGAGCGCGCCGATTAGGATAGCAATCTGCTGGTTCTGCGGAGTCGCACCAACCAGAAAACCGGTCTTCAGATCCTGGGAAGTTGTGCCTCCATTGGAGGCCGCGATGCAGACTATGCCTCCAATCGAAAGCGCGGTGACATAGTAGGGAGGCGCGGTCCATCCAATAATCAGAAAAACCAGACACGTCAGCAGCAGCGTGGCCACCGTCATTCCTGAGATCGGGTTTGAAGAAGAGCCCACTTCGCCAGTAAGCCGTGATGAGACGGTAACAAACAAAAACCCGAAGACAATAATGAGCAGCGCGCCCAAAAGATTGAAGCGCAGACCCAATTGAGGAACGATCATTATCGTTCCCACCAATGCGATGATGCCCCCGATGACGAACTTCATTGAGAGGTCATGGTCCGTTCGTAAAATATTACCGCTTGCTCCGCGGCTACCCCGCAGATCCGCAAGTCCCCCCTTCAGTCCGCTCCAGATAGTCGGTAATGATCGGACCAGGCTAATGATGCCGCCGGCAGCTACGGCACCGGCACCGATGTAAAGGATATAGGTCCTTTGAATCGTACCCACGTCCATGTCGCGAATAAGTTGTGCTGTTTCGGGCGCCACCGGCGTTGTCAGTCCGGAGCCGAAATACTTGATTGCGGGAATTAGCACGAGATAAGAAAGGACGCCGCCGGCCGCCATGATCGAAGCAATACGCGGACCTATGATGTAGCCGACCCCGAGCAGTGCCGGGTTGTTTTCAATCGAAATTGAACCCGCTTCGAAAGGCCTGCCAAAAACTTTGGTCGGAATCTCTTTCCAGGTTTTGAAAATCTGCTGCAGCCCATAATAAAGGAAGCCGACGCCGAACCCAGCAATGATTACTTTGCCGCCTGTAGTCGCCTCGTCAGCAACTGCGGCAGATGCGGGGTCTTGATGAGCTGCCGCCCTTGATTCCTCAGACGCGGCGGCCTTCAGGACTTCGGCGCACGCTGTACCCTCAGGGTATTTGAGGTAGCCGTGCTGGGCCACAATCAATGCTCGGCGCAGGGGGATCATCATCAGAATGCCGAGCAAGCCGCCCAGTACCGCCACGAGCATCACCCGCGTCAGTTCCAGATCAAATCCCAGAATCAAAATCGCCGGCATCGTCACGCCCAAGCCGAACGCGATTGATTCGCCGGCTGAACCGGCAGTTTGGACAATGTTGTTTTCGAGAATTGTGGCATCTCGTATTCCGAACTTTGAAAACACCCGGAACAGCGTGATTGAGATCACGGCCACCGGAATCGATGCGCTTACCGTGAGACCCACCTTCAGCACCAGGTAAAGCGATGACGCTCCGAAAACCACACCGAGCAATGTGCCCACGATGAGAGCCCGAAGTGTAAGCTCGGGGATGACCACCATTGCCGGAATGAATGGGCGAAAGGTCTTCAGGTACGGATTATCCGGCTTAAACCCTATTCTGTCTGGGTACTCATTCGCAGGAATACTTTCAGCAGCCATCTGAAGTGACCTCCGATTCAGTTTCTAGAACGGGAGCGGGTAGGAGTTTAAGACGCCGCTACTCTACACGGGTGGACCACGATTGGGCAAGTTTGTTTTTTAACAAAACCCTATGATTTCCACGTATTTGCGCCGACTGGAGCGCTCGCTGGAGCGCGGGCATCCCTGCCCGCAATGAGCGCGCAGCGCGAAACAGTGCCTAGGCCTGGCCCGCTGCTACGAATCAGGTTCGGCGAGCAAAGCCTCGCCTCATTGCGGGCAAAATGGCACCCAGCCGAGATGCTAGGCCGTGAACCCCGCGCTGCCCGCGCTCCAGTAATCCCGCAGCCTGCTCCCTACGTTTCCCTCCCACTTTCGATTACACTTTGCATCGTCCCTTCAAAACTCAAAGCGAGGCACTCGTAACATGTCCAGTACACTCTTACTACTGCTGCTGATCGCGGCATTTATTTTTCAGTCGGCCCCGCTGGCGATAACCAGTGCCGCGCGAAACCAGACCAGGTCCACGAGACCCACCAGCTTCCCGCAGATTCCCACTCCTGAGGAAGTGCTGGGTTTTCGTCCCGGCGACGATCGCAAACTCGCGAGCTGGAACCAGGTGCTCACCTATTTCGACAAGTTGGATCAGGCCAGCAACCGAGTGAAGTTTGAAGCTTTGGGCAAGTCAACGATGGACGTGCCATTC
>JAIVJP010000044.1:0-3882 GCA_020199975.1 Acidobacteriota bacterium | reverse complement strand
CGGAGAACCTTGCGCGACTGGAGGAATACAAGAAGATTCAGCAATTGCTTGCAGATCCACGCAAGCTGGGTGCGCCAAGTGTCCGCGAACGCAAGGCTGCGGAACTGATCACACGCGGAAAGACGATTGTGCTTATCACCTGCGGCATTCACTCAACGGAGGTTGGTTCATATCTTTCAAGCATGCTCATCGCACACCGCCTGGCTTCGTCGAACGAACCTGAAATTGAGGAGATTCTGCGTAACACGATTGTCCTGCTCGTTCCCTCTTTGAACCCTGATGGTGTGGAAATTGTCAAAAACTGGTACGACAAAACACTCGGCACTCCCTACGAAGGCACGAGCCCGCCCGAGCTCTATCAAAAGTATGTAGGCCACGACAACAACCGCGACTGGTACGCCTTCACACAGGTGGAGACCAAAATCACCGTCGCGAAAATTCACAACGTGTGGCACCCGCAGATCGTTCACGACATTCATCAACAAGGCGAGTTTGGCTCGCGTCTCTTTCTGCCGCCTTACATGCCGCCTGTCGAACCAAACGTGCCGAAGCAACTGATCGATGGCTATACGGAGCTTGGCAACTGGATGGCCGGGCAACTTCGCGCCAAGGGCTTCCAGGGGATCACCACAAATTCAACTTACGACGCCTGGACGCCGGCGCGCGCCTACTCCCACTATCACGCCGGTGTGCGCATGCTGTCAGAGACTGCTTCGGCACGTATTGCGTCGCCCATCACAGTCAAGTTTGAGGAACTACGTTCCCGCGAGGGTTACGATCCGCAGAAGGCATCCGATAGGTTTGGACCTGTTTGGCGCGGCGGGCCCTGGCATCTGCGTGACATTACCAGGTACATGACCACAGCCGCGTTCACGCTCCTGCAGCACGCGTCGCAAAATCGTGAACGTTGGCTGAACGGGTTCTATCAGATTGGAAAAGAAGCGGTGCGCCCGCGCAAGCGTGGCGAGTTGTACGCATTTGCAATTCCACCGGCGGACCAGTTGGGACCTCTGCTGACGATCCTGGAAAGCGGTGGAGTGGATATGACGTTACTGCTCACACGCTGCCTTTACTCATGGGCGTGCCGGTTGACCCCATCTACACACGTTTCGCATTACCAAAGCCCAAGGCTGAGCGGCGTGAGGGCGGGAACCCCGGTTGCGGTGATGCTAACCCTCGTCGTCGAGCAATTTATAAATCCCACGTGCCATCGATGGATGAGGGTTGGACGCGATGGGTGCTTGATCATCAGGCGAAGTGTCTCTCTCATGCTTCTCTTCAAGACGCCGATCTCCGAAAAGGGAATCTGCACAAAGATTTCCCAATTATCATTGTCCCCGACCAGGCGCCGCGGACGATTCTCAATGGATACCGCGCGGGCGCCATGCCGCCGCAATATGCCGGAGGTATCGGCGAGGCAGGCGTGAAAGCATTGCGGGAATTTGTCGAGCAGGGCGGAACGCTCATCTTTCTGAATCGCGCTTCGGATTTTGCTATCGAGCAATTCAAGCTGCCGTTGCGCAATGTCGTGGCCGGAGTGGCGCGCACGGATTTTTTTGTCCCCGGCTCAATTCTGCGTATTGAGCTAGACACCGCGCATCCCATCGCGAAGGGGATGCTGAAAGAATCCATTGCCTGGGCAGAGGATTCACCAGTATTTGAAGTGGTCAGCTCTGGGAGCGGCAGCGAGTTCCTGAATTTCCCGGCAACGAATGTGCGCATCATTGCGCGCTATCCGGCGAATAATGATCCGCTCCTGTCCGGCTGGCTACTGGGAGGCGATCGCATCAGGGGCAAGGCGGCCCTGGTGGAAGTAACGATTGGCAAGGGTCGAATAATTCTTTTCGGCTTTCGTCCGCAGTATCGCGCGCAGTCGCTAGCAACGTATCCGCTATTCTTCAATGCGATCAAGTGATTTGACTGGATCCGGTCGCTACCTCAGGTGTGTGAAAAATCGAGAACTCTTCCACCATCTCAGAGCCACTAGTCAACACAGAACCGAGAGCGGTAGCGACCGGATCCTAGATTCAACCTGGCAAACTGACCCTACAAGGTGACTTGAGTGCTCGGATCCGGTCGCTACTGCTCGCGGTTCCGTAACAACCACTCTGGCCAGCCTTGAATGCTTGGACGAAAGGCATCCCGCATTCGAGTCAGTAACCACCGGGACCGCCGGCATCTCGCTCGCCAGGCGGTGTCAGCCGCGTAGTTTTGGTTAGAGACGGGGAATATATCGGTGAACGTTCAGCTCGCGCTTCCGCGCTCATTGCGGACGGGATGCCCGCTGTAAAAGCGCATGAGCAAACAGGCGGGTTACGAGCCTTATTATCGCTCGAGGTACATGTTCGCAGCCATCTTAGTCAGCTTCCAAACCTTGCTCCATTGGATCCGGTCGCTGCCGTTCTCACGGCCGGTGAGCTTGTCGAAGATCAGCTTGCGGAACAAGCGTCCCTCACGCTTGAGCATAAACTCTTTCGCATAGGGCTTCGCGGTTTCAAAGAAACTAAACTCCGGATCAGTGACGATACCAATGCCTTCCAAAGTCATCAGCGCCCGCATGACGTAGGTGAAGTTTGCTGGCAGACGGAAAGGATACTCATACATCACTTCGGCGAGGTCGTAAGTCAGCTCTTTGAAATTCACCTCACCCAGTTTCAGATTCAGATAGTGTTTGAACAGCCCCTCCACGATGGGACGAATCGTCTCCGGATCTACACCAGGCTTCAGGAAGTTGAGGTTGATAATATCCTGGCCCAACCCATGAACGTCGCGGCTGACAACGTGAAAAAAGGCATCGATCATCTGCGACTGCAGACGGGGCGTGATGCGGCCCACCATGCCAAAGTCGAAGAAGGCAAGATGACCGCTATCCATCACCAGTAGGTTTCCGGGATGCGGGTCAGCGTGGAAGAACCCATCTTCAAGCAACTGCTTCAAATAAGACCGCACCAGCAGTCGATTAACTTTTACGGGTGAGATTCCCCGCGCGCGCAACGCTTCTAGATCGACAACCTTGGTGCCGCGAATAAACTCCATCGTCAGCACCCGCGAAGCAGTGTGCGACCAATGGATTCTGGGCACGCGGACAGCTCGCCAGTCGCGGAAGTTGTAACGGAACCGGTCAGCGTTTCGTCCCTCCCGGCCGTAGTCCATCTCCTCAAAGATCGTCCGATGAAACTCCTGCAGCATACCTTCCCAGTCGGCGTTTTCATTGGCACGAGGGAAGAACCGGTTTGTGAGTTTCACCAGCCGGTAAAGAATCGCAATGTCGAACCTGATGATCTCTTTGAGATTGGGCCGAAGCACTTTGACCGCGACTTCCTGGCCGGTATGCAAGCGAGCACGATAAACCTGGCCCAGTGAGGCAGCAGCGATGGGTTCGGCATCGATCTCAGCGTAGGCTTCTTGCACACTGCGGCCGAGGGCGGCTTCTATTCGGACGTGGGCTTCGCTTGTGGGAAACGCGGGAACCTGATCCTGCAAGATCGAGAGTTGTTTTATGTAGGAAAGCGGGAGCAGATCACCGCGAGTACCAAGAGCTTGACCGATCTTTATGAAGGTGGGTCCAAGCGCAATCAAGTTCTTGCGCAACCAGACCGCCTGTTTTTCGAGTCGCGCCATTTTCCTGGTTGAGCCATCGGCGCCCCGAAAAACAACAAACCGCAACACTCGGATAACTCTGTCGAGCATGCGTCCAACACCACCACGGCAAAGCTGTAGAAACTGCGCCTGGCGGCCGCCCGCACGCGCGGCCTCTCTCCGCCGTTCGGCAGTGCGACGATTAAACTTCGAGCGAATGTCGTAGCTATCCAGAAAGAGATAGAGCGTCAGCAGACCGAGCACACGTGAGACATTGGCCACGCGCAGCCAACCCCGTAACCC
>JAIVJP010000043.1 GCA_020199975.1 Acidobacteriota bacterium | reverse complement strand
GTACTGCTAAGTGAACAAAAAAATATCCGGTTGCAGGACCTCCACTTCGACGGCCACGCGAGGCATCGGGCCTCATATCTCGACTCGACTTTGACTCTCAACGAGCTAGAGAAGCAGCACATTGAGCGAGTCTTGCACGAGGAAGAGGGGCGAGTAGAGAAGGCGGCCTCAAGATTAGGCATACCGCGAAGCTCGCTGTATCAGAAAATTAAGAAGTATCAACTCAACTCGTCCAGAGTCTAGAATGCGAGTCTGGATCTCAGACCGCTAGTTGAGGGTTTTGGATGGATTAGGCCAAATACCTATTAAAAGGGGGATTTCGGTCGGCAAAGGGAATAAAGCTTTGTGGCCCAATGTTTGCTCAGTGGAAGGCGTGCGAATCTACTGTGCGGCGGTTACGAGCTCGCCAACAGAACTAAGCGTAGCTGCTGTCGAAGTTGCCCATAGGGTCAATGAAAAGTGCTACCGACGTGACCTGGTCGCGGCGGCTGAGCAAGTCTAATGTACATCGGCATACATGACAACTCCGCTGAAGAGGAGCCCCGGAAGCCTCGCCTGTTAGTTGTTGACGACGAGGAATCGATCTGCTTTTCCATGAGCGAATATTTCTCTCTGCACGGGTTTAAAGTCGATACCGCCAAAGAAATTGAAGAAGCCGAGAAGTTGGTGGAAAGCTCTGCATATCAGGTGATCATCCAGGACCTGAGGCTAGGCACAACTCGTGATCCGGACGGGCTTAGTGTTATCAAACTGGCTCACCAGCGTCACCCCGAAACGCGAATCATCGTGCTCACTGCGTACGGTTCCGCCGAGATGGAGGATGAGGCCAGGCGCTGCGGTGCTGACGCATTTCTGAGAAAGCCAGAACCCCTCTCACAGGTGGCCCAGGTGGTTCAGGGGCTAATCGAGTCTCCAGCCAGGCCGTTAAGTCAGCCTAGCCTGTAAGCCTACTCAACGGGTTCTCTCTCCGCAAACAAATTTCTCAACCAGCACGGGCCAGTCTACGCGGTTTAAAATCTCCCTTTTGTTTCTTTTTTGATCCGGCATTCGGCGCATATCTTCCGGTCCGTTTCAAGTCATAAATGGTGTACCCAGTGTCGAACATGTCACGTAACGGATCTGCGTGATCCACACTGTAGTCGAAAACCCTTCCATCGGTGTGAAGATAAACGGATCCCCGGCGGCCACCTGCGAATTGTTCAACGGTCAATAGCGCATACTGGTGGCGAAGCCGGCCCAGAGTTCCGGTTGGATTTTTAGGTATGAACTCTTGTCCGCTGGGAAGACTATAGACATTGTCTTCAAGAAGAACGCTTCTTTCGTATTGTTGCAAACGGGGCGTAAAACCCTCCGGCAAGCCGAATCGAGGCTTCGGCTTCCGCGTGCTGAGAACGTTCTGTTTCCTTTTCGAGGAGCTTCGTTTCTTGAGGACTTTTTCCCGCGGTCTGGGGTCAGTTTCTTCAGAAGGGTTTTTCCCGGCATCGGTATGAGCGAGATACTCTCGGCAGGCATGGCGTAATTCACCTGAACCATCCAGCAACCCTTCGCTCAGCTGTTTCAGAGTTGCGCGACCACTACGGACAGCTTCAGCCTGCTGGACCTCGGTGGTCTCGGCCCATATTTGCTCGCCGATGATCGACTTCGACATTTCGACCGAAGTTTACTTGATTCCTATCATCTTTCAAGAGCCTTTCTCGTGAGAAACGGAAGGTCGACACAGCGCCGGGCGCGATCAAACCGGCGCTGAAGTTGGATACGGGCTGCGCGATGTGCGCAGCGTTAGGCGGCAAATTGAGTTGAATTGCATTTGCCGCCGTAAGGGCGTGATAGTTCGCATCTCAAACCGGTTGAATGGCGGGATCAGCGGCTGCGCGGGGTTTCCAGATTGCCAGCAGTCCTCCTGCGACCAAACAGGCAACAAGCTGATAGCCGATATTTAAGAGATACAGACCAGGTTTGCGTCCCTCAAAAATCACGGTGGCTATCTGTGACGTGGCAACAAAGCCTAGCCAAAGCCAGAATGCTGTCTGAAGGCCACCAACCAGGTTGTTGGCCTTCGTATACTGCACAAAGTGTGCGAGCACGTAGACCAGCACCAGGGATGAAAGAAAGGCCAGGACATACTCTTTCGTATGACTTTGGCTCTCCAGCTCGCTGAGTTGCTGAGGGGTCCACGCCATTAGCTCCACAAATTTGTTTGTGAATATACCGTACCAGACTGCCCCGAGGATCCAGTGCAGGATTGCAGCCACGAGCACTGCCGGATAGTTTATCTTCATGTGTCTTCTCCTTTGGGGTTATTGACAGTAGGAAGATCACGACGCAATTGGCGATACGCTTTTCAGTTGAACAATACTGCCTTGGATGGTTGCCGCTTCCCGAAAATTGTGAACTTCCCCTGAGTCTTGAGTTTTGCCTCGTGGCGCTACGCTGAGTACCCGGCTAAGATTGCGGCGAGTTTATACCTTCAATGCTTGAAGTCAACATTCCCGGGCGCCGGCCGAACGCTTCAATGAAAGTCATGCGAAGGAGCGCCGGCCACTTTGAAGGAAAGCGGCCTGACGCGCTTTGCTTTGACTGAGACGACGTGGTCCTGGTTCTGCAGAGTACCCTCGATTAAAAGAAAAGGGTGGTCCACCAACACCAGACGGTTCTTACTGAAAAGCTGGGGTGTGATAATGATGTTGGCAACCCCTGTCTCGTCCTCCAAAGTTAGAAAAACAAATCCCTTTGCTGTGCCGGGGCGCTGGCGAACTATGACCCAGCCGGCAACACGAACTTCATTGCCATTACGCATCGCGCCAATATCGATCGCGCGCGAAGCTCCCAGCTTATTTAACTCACTCCGATGGTGGGCAACTGGATGCCGCCCGATTGTTAACCCAGTGCCCCGAAAGTCTGCATCCAGCTTTTCCGGTAAAGTCATAGGGGCCAGAGGCGACTTGCCATCAGCTTCATGCAGCTCTTGGTACAAGGGGCCGGCTGGCCGAGCGACGCGTTCTACTTGCCACAGAGCGTCGCGACGATTTGTTCCTTTGTCCCAAGTCCAATGTCCAATGTCCAACGTCTGCGCATTCGACTTTGAACTTTGAATTTTGGACTTAGGATCTCCAGGGGTCTGAATGAAATTCAGCGCTCCCACCGAGGCCAGCTTGCGCAGTTCATCTTTTCGCAGTTCGGGTACGCGATTTCGTAGATCATCAAAACTCAGGAAAGGACTTGCTTTTCTTTCGGCGTAGGACGAGGGGATGGGGAGATGGGGAGATGCGGAGATGGGGGGACTTGGGGACGGGGGGATGGGGAGACACGACTAAAGCAGGTCGACGATCCGACAGCTCATTCTCACGACTCATACATGTCCCCGCTTCCTCCTGTCTCCTCGTCTCCCCGTCTCCGCCTCTCCCCATCTCCCCATCCCCGCATCTCCCCATCTCCCCGTCTCCGCCTCTCCCCGTCTCCCCGTCTCCCTGTCTCCCGCACTCCTCTTCAATGGTGCACAACCAATCCGAGCGCGTCACATCCACGGGTCTCACTTTCAACCCGTGTCGCTGTGCATCTTTGATGATTGTGAATGGTTGATAAAAGCCCATCGGCTGGTTATTCAAAATCGCGGCCGTGAAAGCTGCGAGATAATGACACTTGAGATAAGCGCTGGCGTAAGCAATCAAAGCAAAGCTGGCGGCATGTGATTCAGGAAAACCGTAAAGCGCAAACGAAGTGATCGCTTGCACGATTTCGTCCTGGGCTTTACCCGCGATGCCATTGCACTTCATGCCCAGACGCAGCTTTACCTCAACTTCTTTCATGCGCGCTTCCGATCTTTTAAAACCGAACGCGCGCCGCAGCTCTTCCGCTTCACCGCCGGAAAAGTTCGCGCAGGTCATCGCCATCTTCAGAAGCTGTTCCTGAAAAAGGGGCACTCCCAGGGTGCGCTTTAAGGCCGGCTCGAGCGACGGATGAGGATAAATAACCGGCTCACGGCCCTGCCTGCGTTTCAGATACGGATGAACCATATTGCCGACAATCGGACCGGGACGAATTATTGCTACCTGAACCACGATGTCGTAGAACTTTTGTGGGCGCAGACGCGGGAGACACGACATCTGTGCCCGGCTTTCCACCTGGAACAGGCCAATCGTGTCGGCCTTTTGTAATGCGGCATAAACTAAGGGGTCATCCTGTGGCAGATGAGCGAGGGTAACTTCTTCTCCATAAGCGTCGCGGATCAACTGGATCGAATCTTCCAGCACGGCCATCATTCCCAGCCCGAGTAGGTCCACTTTAATCAGGCCCAGGTCGGCACAATCCTCTTTGTCCCATTGCACAACCACCCGACCCGGCATAGCAGCCGGCTCGAGCGGCACCACAGAATCGAGCTGGCCCTGGCAGATCACCATGCCGCCAGAATGCTGGCCCAGATGCCGCGGCAAATCCTGAACCGACTGATAAAGCTGAATGAACTTTTTAATGCGAGGGTTGCGAAGATCCAGTCCGGCATCGCGAAACTGCCGCCTGGTGGAGTCATTTGGATCCTTCCATTCCCAGGTCTGCACCAGGCTGGATAGACGGTCCAATATGGCGTCGTCGAAACCGAGCACCTTGCCCACTTCGCGCGCTGCTGAGCGCCCGCGGTAAGTGATGACATTTGCAGTCATCGCCGCACCCAGTTTTCCGTAGCGCTCATAAACATATTGAATTGCACGCTCACGCTGGTCGCCACTAGGCAGGTCGAGATCAATGTCGGGCCATTCGCCACGCTCTTCAGAAAGAAAACGCTCGAATAAGAGTTCCATGCCTACGGGATCAACGGCCGTAATTCCCAGTGAGTAACAAACAGCACTGTTTGCAGCTGAGCCGCGCCCCTGAATCAGAATTCCCTGCTGCCGGCAAAACCGAACAATATCCCAGACGATCAGGAAGTAACCTTCGAGTTTGAGTTTCTCGATCAGGACCAACTCGCGATCGAGCTGCTGCCGGGCGTGCTCATATGTCGGTGCGCCGTTCTGGCCGGTGTAACGCAACCGCGCGCCTTCGTCTGTGCGCTTACGTAGAAACGACATCATTGTCTCGCCGGCGGGCACGGGATATTTGGGAAACTCGTAACCGAGATCCGCGAGGGAAAACTTCAGCCGTGAAGAGAGCTCGAGAGTGTTGGCGATTGCCTCCGGCAAATCAGCGAAGAGCCCCATCATCGTCTGCGCCGACTTCAGATACCGCTCGGAATTGTTTGCCAGCAACTGCCCCGCGTTTTCCAGACGCACATGATTTCTGAGGCAGGTAAAGACGTCAGCAACTTCGCGTTGCGCAGGAGTCGCATGGTAAACACCGTTGGTGGCGAGCAGCGGCAGCTTCAACCGCTTCGCCAGCGGTACCACTGCCTGATTGCGCGCCTCTTCCGGGCGATTAAAATGGCGCTGCGACTCGGCATAAACATTCCCTTTCCCGAAAACGTCCAACAACCATTCGCCAGTCCTCAATGCTTTCTCCCCGTCTCCCCATCCCCGCCTCTTCCCGTCTCCCGTCCCCAGCGGCCCCTGCTCTCCGCCAGTCAAACAAATTAACCCTGGAGCATGTGCCGCCAGTTCATCAGTGGTGACTACTTTGGACTTTTGACTTTGGACTATGACAGGACGTTGGACTTTGGACGTTGGACATTGGACCGTGATCTCGGCCCCGATATGGGCCTTGACCCCCTTCTTCTTTGCCGCCATGTGAAAACGCGGCGCCCCGTACACACCGTCTCGATCCAACAGCGCCATCGCCGGCATTTGCAGCTCCGCACAGGCAGCTATCAATTCTTCCGGTACCGCAGCGCCCTCCAAAAAGCTGAATGCTGATTTGGCGTGTAATTCAACGTAGGTCATTGCCAGCCGATTGCTGATTGCCAATTGCCGATTGATTCATCCTAAAAAGACGACTCAAGGCCGGCTACCTTGCAGGTAACGAAGGGGGCAAAGCGGAGCGCGCCCCCGCTCTAGATTCGCCGCCACTCAATCTTGAATTGGCAATTCAAGCCCAGCAAAATTTGCAGCTTGAGCGGGGGCACGCTCCGCTGCTTTGCCCCCTTCCCGACCTGCAAATTACCGTTTCTTCGAGTGCATGTTCAACCTGATTCACAACTCAACCTGTCCTGACTGCCAATCGGCAATCGGCAATTGGCAATGGCATCCTCAGTCATAGATTCCTTCAACAAACCACGAATCACTACTCAGCTCGCGATAAATCCGATAAATGACTTGCAGGGGCGAAGGAGTGGGTTTGCCTGGCGAAACCTCTGCACGCTTTTCCACGGTGACATCCCATTCATCTCGCGCCCAACGATCTTCGCGCCACCAATCACCGGTCGTCCGCCATGGACCCCCCAGCCGCACAACTTTCCCATGCACACTTCGATTCGATCCCCAGGCGCTGATCTGTGTGGGATAGCCTCGGTTGGCCTCAACCAGCGCTCGCAAAGGCGGCCGAAAAACCTTCAAAACAACTTTGGGGTCACGCATTGGGGAAGGAAGATTGAGCCGGCATTCGTGAAAGGTTTCATCTTCCAATTTCATCCGCACGCGCAACTCATTAGTTGCGAGGGCATAAGCATTCAGGCTGGCGCAAAGCTGATTGAGCAGGCGCGCAAAGATGAACGAGAGTGGTTCGAGCTCCGCGAGCGCATGCTCCAGCTCGATCGAGTTTTCGAAAACAGGTGCGGGCTGTTTGAGTTTTAGGTGGCGTTCGGTTTTCCCGCTGGCAAGTTGTTGTAGCCTTATTCCTTCCTGGCCCAAACGCTCTGAAATCCCGGCGACTGGTAGCCTGGCAAAATCGCGAAACGTGCGAACACCCCACAGCCTGAGGGTTTCCAGGATCTTTTGTATTTCCTCGTGTCGCTTCTTTTCGTCCAAGGTCCAAGGTCCAATGTCCAAAGTCTGTTTATTCGATATTGAGTTGCAGGTTTTGGACTTTGAACTTTGGACTTTGGACTTTGGACTTAATTCCGAGATCGGCAGCTCGCCCAGGCAGGTGAGTTCTTCCCCGGAAGAAATAAAGGTAATGCCCTGGAAGAACCTGGCCGCATGTATGGCGGCATCCGGATTCCCGGCTAAAGCCACATTGACCTTGCATCCCAGCCCGGCAGATTCTTTTGGGCGCGCTGCGCATTTGGCGATTTGATTCGCCAGCTCGTTAGCCGAACCAAAAAGCAGTTCACAACCTTCGGCGTCAATGACTACCGTATCGACCGACGTCTCTTCCACCAGAGGTGAGAAAGCGGTGGCAAACTCCGCCAACGACACTCCGTCGGTAATTCCTTTCCCACAAATGCACGCAAACATTGGCGCCTTTCGTAGAGGGAGACTTTGATGTGGAATAACGTGGACGAAGATTAGCGAAAATTTACCGAACCTGTCAAGGTCCGGTCATAGAGCCCGGGCGTGAAACTCTGCCTCCCCCACGCCCAAATAAACTGGCTTCTGACGCGAAATGTGGAGCTGGAGACTGTTGATGAGATTTGAATGGGTGGGATTATTGGTTATTGGGTGAGGCATGACAAGGGAGAGTCGGTTGAAAATTTCGGGATCTGATGCCTGGCTAACGGAAGACCATACGTCAACTCCCCGGTTCAACTTCAAAGCCAGTGACGCACAAGAGCGAACACACGAGTCTTCCGCGATTACTAACAAAGCAGTGGGTGTATTTTCTACCACGTGGCGGAAGCGATACCACCAGGATGAGATGATTCGCCGTGCCTCTGTACGCACCACATCCCCGATATCCAGGACCACAATTCCAAACCCTCCGCCCTGCAAAAGCAGATCAGTAGCTTTGAAAGCGTGCTCGACATTTGTGGCACAGCGTATCCAGAGCAGTCGCTCAAAATTCAACCCAGCTTCCGCGGCCGAGACGGGATCGAAGGTGTCGTTTGTATCTATTAACCCACAGACTTCTTCATGTGTCGTGGCGTAGGCCAGCGCTGAAGTCATGAAGCTGGTACGACCGGAAGACGCAGATCCAAAAATCTCTGTAATCGCTCCCCGGGGAAGTCCTCCCGTAAGAGAGTCGACTTCCGGGATCCCTGTTGACATAACGGCCAGCGGCGGTTTTTCCTGGAGTTTGAAGGCGATAGCAAAACGACTGGCAAGTTCAGATTCAATTTCAGCTTTGGAAAATGAAGCTCTCATGATTTATAAACCTCCAAACGCTTTTACGTTCTCGACAAGAACATGCCCACTCGCAAATCTTCTCAGCGCTCCGCAGCAGAATTAATTCCCCCGCGTCCTACGCTCGGGTCGCTGCGCGCAGCCGCGGCCGATTGCAAAGCCTGCGACCTCTGGAAACTCGGCACGCAAACTGTGTTTGGCGAAGGTCGGCGTCGCTCAATGGTTATGTTCATCGGCGAGCAACCTGGCAACGAAGAAGACCTTTTAGGCAAACCCTTTGTTGGTCCTGCAGGACGATTGCTTGATGATGCATTGGCAGAAGCCGGCATAGATCGTTCACAAACTTACGTCACGAATCCTCGTCAAGCATTTCAAATGGAAACCACGCGGCAAACGACGCATCCATAAGAAACCTAACGCGCAGGAAATTAGCGCCTGCCATCCCTGGCTCAAGGCCGAAATTGCTCTCATCAAACCCCAAGTGATCGTGGCCCTTGGCGCCACTGCTGCCCAAACACTGCTGAGCCCCAAGTTTCGAGTTACAAAACAGCGTGGGCAATTTATCGAATCCAGCCTCGCTCCCTACTTAATGGCGACTGTCCATCCCTCCTCGATACTACGTGCTCCAGATGATAAAACTCGTCGCTTGGAGCGTCGCCGTTTTGTCGATGACCTCAAGAAGCTCGCGCGAGTGATTAAGTAGTCTGCCGCAGGTTTATCGGTAGTGTCCTAATTTGGAAATTGAAAGGGTCAACCAAGCGCCAAAGGCGCGAAATGCAAAAGCCTGGGGCACCGCCCCAGGAACGCAGTATTACCCATTAGTCAGCGCTGAAAGCGCGAAATAGTTCCTCGCAACTGTTACGGTATATAATCTTAATGCCGCGCCTTCAGCGCTATGTATTTAACCAGACCTGTCCTGGGGCGGGTGCCCCAGGCTTTTGCATTTCGCGCCTTTGGCGCTTGGTTGATCGTCTCCAATTCAAAATAGGACACTCCCAGTTTATCTTAAAGCTTGACGCCTGTTCCTCTCTTCGATAATATTCGCCTGATTTTCGCCCGACGATTCGAAAATCTATCATACCCTTTAGATTTAAAACAAGAGAGGAAATCAAAATGCCAGTAACGGCGCGCCAAAGGCAGGTCTATGACTTCATTAACCGCTTTATAGAAGTAAATAGACAGCCACCCACCATTGCCGAGATTGGGAAGCAGTTCAAGATGAGTTCCTCGGCAAGTGTCCATAGCATCCTTTCAGCTTTGGAGCGGGAGGGACTCATTAAGCGGATCCCCAATGTCAGCCGCGGAATCGAAGTGGTTCCGCAAGAAACTTCAAGCGACGTTTACGAGATTCCTCTGCTCGGCGCCGTCGCCGCAGGCCAGCCGATTGAAGCGATTCTTACGCACGACACTGTCTCAGTTCCGCGCGATATGATCGGACACGGTCGCACCTTTGCACTCCGGGTCCGTGGTGATTCCATGATTGAGGAGAACATCCAGGATGGCGACATCATAATTGTTGCCTCGCAAGGAACTGCTGAGAATGGGGAAATGGTCGTGGCTTTGATCGATGGAACTTATGCGACGGTGAAGAAGTTTTATCGCGAGCTTGAGTTTATTCGACTGGAGCCGGCCAACCCGCAGTTCAAGCCAATCTTCATCAAAACTCCGGAAAGGATCCGAATCCAGGGCGTGGTGCGAGGCTTGATTCGCAAGTTCGGTCACCCGGCTCAAACTCACGCGTGACGGTCAGTTGTCAGTAGTCAGTTGTCCGTAGTAGGCGACCTGCGGTGCAAACTGAATAGGATCTTGACCACGAACAACTGACAACTGACTACTGACCACGGACAACAATGTCTGACCTTGATCCTAAAGCACTCGATCTCACCAAAATTGAGTCAGACGTGGCTTTCCTCGGTTTCGCACTGAGTGATTGCACAGTAGAACTCGATCCGCAATCCGCAAAATATCTCCGTCCCGTTAATAGGACCGCGCTGGAGTTGGCAACTTATAACCGGTTCGGCTCAGAGATTGGAGGCTTTTGGCTGATGCATGACCAGATCGCTAAACTGCGCAATCTCCCGGCACACTACCCTTCAAAAGAAGCTCCTTTTGTGGCGCGCGCTGTGGAGGCTTATCTTCGGGCGCAACTGGACCAGTTTTACTCTCGTGACGGCGAATGATCTGGAGAAGCTCCTCCGGGCACTCGAACCCGCCCTCGAAATCAAACTCGAGGGCTCGCGCCAGAAGAAGCCTTCACTATTCCACAATGACCGCATAGTGGTTGTCAATTCAAAGGCACTGAAGTAGTCTTCTGCCGCCACAACACGATTAGACCTATTCCCGAAATGATCATCGCGCCTCCGGCAAGGGTGCGCCAGTTCAGTTCCTCATCCAGTATCAGCATCCCCAGCGTGACCGCCACTACCGGCGTCACCAATGCAATCAACATGGTCTTCGTCACCTCCATGTTGCGCACGAGCCAGTAGTACAGAAGAAATGCGATCACCGAACCTACGATCGCCAAATAAAAGAGCGCGAGCCAGGCCATCGGCGTCCAGCGAAAGCGGAGAGGATTTCCTTCCAGCGGAATTCCGATTAAGAGCAGCGGAATCATCCCGAAGAACATCTGCCCGCCCGCAAGAATCGCCGGGTCCAGCTGTTTTCCATAAGCCTTCACGAGCACGTTGGAGTAAGCAGCGCAAACCGAGCTGAGCACAAGAGCCGTACAACCCGCCAATGCTTTGGGACCAGCAATTTCCAACTGACTGGAAAAAACGAGAGCTACACCGAGCACACCCAGGACGACTCCCAGGATCCTCGCCGGTGTCATTCTCTCGCCGGGCAGATAGAAGTGTGCAATCACGAGCCCAAATGCCGGTATGGTTGCCTGCAGCAGCGCCGCGAGGCCAGAGGAAATAAATTGCTCACCCCAGAAAAGCAGACCGTAGTTAAGACTAAAAGCCAACCCTCCTGTCATTGCCAGAAGCATCCAATCGCGGACAGTGCGCGGCAGCGAGAGACGGCGAATGGTTATTAATGAAAAAAGAATCGTAACGGCAATGAAAAACCGGATGCCCGCAAAGGTGAGCGGGGGCAAATCCTCGAGGCCAAGTTTGATAAAGAGCCAGGTCGAGCCCCAGATGCAGCAGAGCAAAAGCCAGACGAGGCGTGATTTCATCGCGCAGTTAACCGTCGGAGCCGAATGCTTATAGCCTGAAGCGCGAAAACCATATTGGCCGCAGAAGCGCGGTTGAGCAAGCACATCGGCAACTCAACCGCTACCCTGCGAACCCGTGTTGTTGTTCCTCAGACCAAAAACAATGCTCCTCGCGGATTCATGAAATCGTTGGCACCCGTTAGGCCGGTGGATGCGCCAGCTTGATGATCCCAAAGACTGCGCCCTGAGGGTCCTGGATGATCGCAAAACGGCCGGTGTCCGGGATGTCCGCCGGCGGGGCGATGATGGTGGCGCCGAGTTCCTTCGCCTTTGAGACTTTTGCATCTGTGTCATCTACGGCAAAGTAAACTAACCAGTGAGGTGGAACGTCGCCCATCTCTGGTGGCGGCTCATACATGCCGCCCCCGGGACGATCTCCATTCATAAACGACGTGTAAGTCATTGGCCCCATCTGCTGGACGTTTTTTCCCCAACCAAATAGACCAGTGTAGAACTGCCCGGCTTTGTCGGTGTCTTTAGTCCCCAGTTCATTCCAGCAAAATGAATTCGGAACGTTGCAGACTCCCGCACCGTTGTGTGTCCCCGCCTGCCAGATGGCAAATACTGCTCCAGTCGGATCCTGGATTACAGACATACGTCCTACATCAAACACGTCAAAGGGCTCTTTCATGAGGGTGGCACCGAGCGACTTAGCTTTGTCAGCCGTTTCATCCGCACTCTTAACGGCCACGTAAGACAACCAGTTAGGCGGAATTCCCTGCGACGTCATCTCCTCGGGCATCTTGTACAGGGCGCCGACATCTTTGCCGTCGAGCTTGAGCATCGTGTAAACCATGCCGGGACCGATCGGGCTATCAGTAAAAGTCCAACCAAACAGCTCTGTATAGAACTTCTTGGCGGCTTCACCATCGGTGGTAGCCAGCTCGACCCAACAAAACGTCCCAGGCGCGTACAGCGGGGTTTCTTGCATTCGTGCTTCGGTCATTGATTTTTCTCCTTGGCGTTCTAGTTTTGATTCAACGCGAGGTGATGCGATAAAGAAAGTTGCGTGACCTACGTCTCTCCACAAAAACGATGCTAAGACATGTTGAGCCTAAAACTAACCTTGCTGATTACAGAACCGAGTAGCTTTGCTCGTCTGCGACGCGCAGATAACGAGATGAAACTCAAGGTAGACATTGTAAGATAATCAGGCTTGCAAGTCGCGAAGGCCGTCACCGCACTGGTGTTTGGTTTTGCCCGTAACCGAGTTTGGTCTCAGGGGTTGGTGTCGATAACGCTGGTGAATTAGCTACTCGCATGAGTGGCTGATATCCCGTTAAGAAGAATACAAAGAAAAGCTCCCCTGCGCTTGTAAGCAAAGATAGCAAAATGTCCGCCAAGGAGCAGTCCAATGAGCAAGCGCAGGAAGAAAGTGCAGTCGAAAAGTTTCAACGTTCAAAGTCTGCCGAAGCAATTGCAACATATCAATCTCAACGCCGCGGGTATCGATATCGGCTCGGAGCACCATATGGTGGCTGTGCCCGAAGGTCGCGCTGAAGTGGCGGTGCGGGAGTTTGGCACTTTCACTGCCGATCTTAATGCCCTGGCTGATTGGCTGCAGCAGTGCGGCGTGACTACAGTAGCAATGGAATCGACCGGGGTTTATTGGATTCCGTTGTTCGAATTACTGGAACGCCGCGGTTTCGAAGTAAAGTTGGTCGATGCACGTCACGTTAAGAATGTCACGGGCCGCAAATCAGACATTCTCGATTGTCAATGGATCCAGCAACTACACACCTACGGTCTATTGGCAGGTGCGTTTCGACCTCCGGACGAGATCTGTGTCTTGCGCAGCTACCTGCGGCAGCGCGAGATGCTGACGCAAACGGCCAGCATGCATATTCAGCATATGCAGAAAGCGCTCCAGCAAATGAATCTGCTGTTGCACAACGTGGTGTCCGACATTACCGGCGTCACCGGAATGAAGATCATCAAGGCACTGCTGGCCGGTGAGCGCGATCCTCAGGTGCTAGCCAGCCACCGTGACAAGCAATGTCACCACGACCGGGCGACGATAGCTAAGTCACTGGTAGGCAACTATCGGGAAGAGCACTTGTTCGCGCTGCGTCAAGCAGTAGACCTTTACGAGATCTACCAAACCAAGATTGGCGATTGTGATGAGGCGATCGTCAAACAGGTCTCAGCGCAACCGGACGTTAAGGACGAACCGCCGCCACCAGCAAAAAAGCTGACCTCAGCCAGAGACCGCCAGCGTGGCGGGGTTAATGTCAGAGACCTGCTCTTCAAGAAGAGTGGCGTCGACCTCTTCGCCATTCCCGGCCTGGGAGCGGATACCTTGCTGGTACTAACCAGTGAGGTAGGATTTGATTTAAGTCCCTGGAAAACAGTCAAACATTTCAGCTCCTGGCTTAGTTTGTGTCCCGGCACAAAGATCTCTGGCGGCAAAGTCTTGTCCAGAAAAGTGAAACGCAATCCCAATCGGGCGGCCCAGGCTTTTAGGATGGCGGCGGCCACGCTATCTCGCAGTCAGTCTGCTTTGGGAGCGTTCTACCGACGCGTCAAGTCGCGCACTGGCGGCAAACAAGCAATCACTGCCACGGCGCACAAGATCGCGCGCATCTACTATGCACTACTAACTCAGGGAACAACCTACGTGGAAATGGGTCAACAAGCCTATGAACAAAAGTATCAGGAACGTCGTCTCAAGCACCTAACGGCCCAAGCAAAATCGCTTGGTTTCCAACTTGTTCC
>JAIVJP010000332.1 GCA_020199975.1 Acidobacteriota bacterium | reverse complement strand
GTCCATCATCTCGTCGAAGCCAATCTGGTGGCATCGAACATGATCATCGCGGCTATCGCGACCAATGGATGCGACGACTGGACCTGGGTAAATCCAGACAAGTCATGGATGCGTCGAGTAGGTTACGACAGGGCCGATGTGGGTCTTGCTATCAAGACGTTGCAAGCTCTTTGCCGGTATATTTCCGCTCTCGTGGCGGCCCAGCCGGACGCTCTGGCCCGGACGGTGAAACTCAATGACTCTCCTGGCGCGAACGCTACGCCATGACGGTCGAAAAGATACTCAGGCAAGAAGTAGAACACGCGAATGAACATCTTGGCGATATTCGGGATGCTCGAAGACTGCAGTCACTCCAGTGAAGAGACTACAGGATACTCTCATCAACTTACGACGACTTCGTTGCCAGCCTCCGGAAATAGTTGAGGTAGCCCTCACCTAAGATGCTCATCCTTTTGCTGCGCTGCGGTTACGCAGTCCCCTTTGTCGTCTCCGCGACGATAAAGTCCACCACGGCTTCGAAGCGTCCGTCGCGCGCGTACTCTTCGCGCTGCCTGGCAGCGCCCGTGCCTCGGTCTAAAACTTCGTGGACGTGCGCCTCGACTTCTTCCCACTCGTCGTATTCTTCAAGTGAAGGTCGTAGATAAGCCAGAAACTCCTCCACTAACTCGCGCGCCGCGATGGCGCGCGCCTCACGCACGTCAATCAATTCCTCTTCCAGCCCGAAGCGCGCCGCCCTCCATTTGGCGGCGCGGAGGATTTCGGGGCGAACGTCCGGAAATTCATCACTGCGCAACGCTTCCGCCGCGCATGTTCGCGCCAGCGCGCGCGAGAGACCAGCGATCATCACCGCCTCGCTCACCGTCAGGCACACGTCCGTGACGCGGAACTCAATCGTCTCGAAACGCGCCGACGGTCGCACGTCCCAGTAAATCTTCGTCGCGTCCGATATGCTTTTCGTGGCGACGAGCTCTGCTATGAGTCGGTCGTAATCGGCGCGCGAGGCGAAGACCTGCGGCGTACCCGTCATCGGCCAGCGCCGCCACATTGCTGTGCGAAAACTCGCGTAGCCCGTGTCCACTCCGAGCCAGAAGGGTGAGTTCGCGGCCAGCGCAAGCAACGGCGCGAGCCACAGGCGCGAGCGGTTCATCACCTGAATGGCCGTCTCCCGGTCGTTGATGCCTACGTGGACGTGACAGCCGAAGATAAGTTGTTCGCGCGCGAGTTGTCTGTAGTCGGCAGCGATGTCGAGGTAGCGGTCTTTCGGCGTCAGCGTTTGATCCTCCCAGTGGGAGAACGGGTGTGTGCCCGCCGCCGCGATCCGGCTCCCCTCCTTTTCGGCGGCGCTGATTACTTCGCGTCGCAGGCGTGTGAGTTCGGCGCGCACGTCCGAAAGCGAGCGGCAGATGGGCGTTCCGATCTCAATCTGCGAGAGGTATAACTCCGGCGTCACCTGGTCGCCTAGCGCCTCACGCGCCGTCGACAGAATACGCTTCCCGCGCGAGCGCAGCTCGCGCGTGTCGGGATGGATAATCTGATATTCTTCTTCAACACCTATTGTGAAATCATCTCCGGCTGACATTTATGACACTTCGTGCACTTTCTCCTCGTCTTCCTCATTTCCGAACAGACCGAAACACGCTTATAAAACCTCTTCGAGGTTGACGTGTAACCAGGTGCCCCCGCTAGGCGGTTAGGGGGTCGCGGCTCGCGTGGTAAACTCGCGACCCAATTTGAATTGTGCATTTTGCGGATTTACAAAGCTTATGGCTGAGTTTATTTGTCGTTTAGGAACGCCAGCGGGCGAAGTGGTGACCCGCACAGTCGACGCCCCGGGTGTGAACGAAGCGCGAGCGCGGCTGGAGCGGGAAGGCTTCCGCGTTTTCAACGTCACTCCGCCGAAGACCTCAGGCGTAACCACTTTGACGCGCCTCGGCGGTCGTGGCGCGCACGCTCGAGTCAAGGCAAACGACTTTCTTCTTTTTAACCAGCAACTGGCGGCGCTTGTTCGTGCCGGCATCCCAATTCTGCAAGCCATCTCCATGCTGCGGAAACGCGCGGCGTCAGCGCGGCTGCGGGCGGTGCTTGGCGACGTTGAAGAAAAGATTCGGGGTGGGGCGGCACTGTCGCAAGCTTTTGCTGCCCAGGGAAGTCTCTTTCCCCGGATCTACACCGCATCGATTCTGGCCGGCGAACGCTCCGGCGCGCTGGATGAAGTGCTCGGTCGCTATGTGACTTACATGAGACGCAACGTGGGGCTGCGGCGCAAGATTCGTGGGGCGCTCGCCTATCCGCTATTCCTGCTCTTTGCTTCGGCTTGTATGGTCACCTTCCTGACGGTCTACGTTGTGCCCCGGATGTCGGAGCTGTTTTCAGGATTTGGCAGCGAACTGCCGACTGTGACGCAAATCGTAGTGGGACTCTCGACCTGGCTTTCAGGAAACGTCATCTGGTTTGGCCCGCTCGTAATCGGTGGTGTAATCGCACTGTTTCTTTGGTCCCGCACGGCTTCTGGCCGGCTGACACTTGACGGCGCCATCCTCAAAATCCCGCTCGCCGGGAGTCTCGCGGTACAGTTATCTGTGGCCCAGGCCACGCGCTCGCTGGCGACTTTGCTTGCGGGCGGCATCACCCTGGTGGAATCCTGGGAGATTGCTGCGGAGTCGATTACAAATCGGGAGTTGCGGCGCCGCAGTTCCGCTATTCTGCCAATGATTCGCGAAGGCCGCTCATTCACCGAGAGTCTCGAGGTAGCTGGCTGGCTGCCGATGCTGGCTATTGACATGATCGGGATTGGCGAGCGTTCGGGTAGTTTGAGGGAGATGCTCGATGAAGTGGCGGTCTTCTATGACGCCGAATCGGAGGTGCGTCTCGAACAGTTGACGACCACGCTCGAGCCTGCGATTCTTGTGGTAATGGGTGGGGTCGTCGTGACGATCTTGCTGGCAATCTACCTGCCGATCATCCAGTCTATTTCGGGCGGAGCGGGAATCACGGGTCCTCGCTGATAATTTGAAGCGAGCTGGGACTACGCTACTCAGAGATCCAACATGAAGCAATACAAAGAAGCGGAAGCAGCCAAGTTGGCCTCGCAGAGTGCCGTGGTTCCTAAGGCGCCAGGCGAGGACAAGACTTTGGCCCTGGAGCCGGACCACCGGCCTCCTGAGGTGCGTGCGGCGAAGGAACTCGCACGTCGTTACCGGCTACCCTTCATTGAATTGCTGCCTACCGATCAGGACTCGCCAGTCGATTACGATCTCTTCAACGAGATTCCGGTTGACTTGATGGTGCGTCACCAATTTCTCCCGCTAAAACGTGACGGAAGAGGTCTGCACCTCGCCATAGCAGATCCGACGGACCTGGAACGTCTGGATGAACTCGCGAACGCGCTTCATACCCGCATCGTTCCGCATGTGGCAACTGCCGGCGCGATCGAAGTGATCTTGCGCCGAGGCGACGCCACGCAGCGGGTGCTGCAGGAAGCGGCATCGGGATTCCGCATCTCACTGGTTAGAGAGACGGAGCACGGTGAAGAAGTACTGGACCTGGATCGTCTGGCGACTGATTCGGAGATGTCGCCAATCATCAAGCTTGTTGACACGATCATTTATAATGCCATGGAGTCGCGCGCCTCTGACATTCACATAGAGACGCGCGATACCGAGGTACAAGTCAAATATCGCATAGATGGCGCTCTCTACGCGAAAGTCGATCCGATTGACCTCGCCTATAATCAGACGTTGATCTCGCGCATCAAGGTGATGTCGGAGTTGGATATTGCCGAGCGGCGCGTGCCGCAAGACGGACGTTTCAGAGTTCGCTACAAAGGCCGCAATGTCGACTTTCGTGTTTCCATTATGCCCACCATCCACGGTGAAGATGCCGTCATTCGTATTCTCGACAAGGAACAGATCAACGAGGCCTTTAGGAATCTCAATTTGGATGTGGTCGGGTTTGCCGAAGAGGATCTGAGAAAGTTTCGCCACTACATCGCTGAGCCTTACGGCATGGTGCTGGTGACGGGTCCTACCGGTTCGGGAAAAACCACAACACTCTATGCCGCGCTGAACGAGATCCGAAACGAAGAAGACAAGATTGTTACGATTGAGGACCCCGTTGAGTATCAGTTGCACGGTATCACTCAGATTCCGGTCAATGAAAAGAAGGGCCTGACCTTCGATCGCGGATTGCGTTCAATTTTGCGGCACGACCCCGACAAGATCATGGTCGGCGAGATACGCGACACGGAGACTGCGCAGATCGCTATTCAATCAGCGCTGACCGGACACCTGGTGTTTACTACCGTGCACGCAAACAACGTCATTGATGTGATCGGTCGCTTTCTCAACATGGGAGTTGAACCTTACAACTTCGTGTCTTCGCTCAACTGCGTGTTGGCGCAACGGCTGATTCGGATACTGTGTCCTTATTGTAAGCACAGTCATCATGCTACTGATGTGGAACTGGAAGAGTCTGGCCTGCGACCCCAGGAGCATCGTGAAACCGTTTTTTATTTGAACGTAGGATGCGATGCCTGCAACCACACTGGTTACCGCGGGCGTACCGCAATACATGAGTTGCTCGACCTTTCCGACAACATCCGTGAAATGATTGTGGAGCGAAGACCGGGTTCGGAAGTCCGCAGAGCGGCGGTGGCCGAGGGGCTAACGAGCCTGCGCGAATCGGCCTTGCAGAAGGTTTTCGCGGGCGTTTCAACGCTTCACGAAATCAATCGTGTGACCTTCGTAGAAGAAGTCAGCGCGGCCAAATAGCCGGTTTTGTTCAGCCGTAGGGCTGACAAACGCCTGACGGAGTATGAGTCTTAAAACCGTCCGGGTTTTTAGGAACTGAATTTTCCGGCTTGCGTTTAACCAAAACGGGTCAGGAACTGTTGCATCTTGACCGCTGGAGCGGCATTATTAGGGCGCTTCAGGAGTTCCACGTCCCTAAATATAAGAAAGAGAGTGCCATGAGACTCAAGACCCAACCCCAAATATTAGTTTCGTTCCTGCTCACCTTCTGTTTACTGCTATTGCCGGTCACGGCCCTGGCTAAGAAAGGTGAAAAGAATTTCAAACGCGGCATACAGTACGAGGCCGCCCAGCAGTGGGAGAAGGCAGCCCAGGAGTTCATGCTGGCGGTTGCTGCCAATCCTGCGGATGCGGAGTATCAGCTTCATTTCCGCCGCGCGAGCTTCAACGCCTCCCAATCCTTCATGCAACAGGGACGAGCGTTGGCAGAGCAGCGCGACTATGTGGGAGCCTACAATGCCTTTCGACAGGCATATGGCTACGACGCTGTGAACGAGCTCGCCGTTTCTGAAATGGAACGGATGCTTCGACTTCAGAGCGTGAAGGACGGAACTAACGGTTCTGTCAACGGTCACGGATCTAAGAATGGTGAATTGCCGGACAGTGGCACACTCACTACCAGCGGGGCCCAGGCAGAGGAGCCGGTGGTGCCCTCGTCGCGCGTAGAACAGCTTCGGGTCATCAGCTACAGCGGTGATTTTAAGGCCTTTGTTCGCAGTCTTGCTGAACAACTTCAACTTAATGTCGTCTTTGACCGGCAGTCCTTTGCGCAACCCCGCACCATCGACATCAATCTGCGTGATGTCACCACGGCCCAGGCTCTCGACTACATCTTTTTGCAGGAAGGCTTATTTTTCCAGAAACTTAGCAGGCGCACGATTCTGGTTGCCGATCAAACTCGGCGGCCGCAGTATCAGCAGCTGGTCCTCCGCACTTTCTTCCTCTCAAACATGAAACCCAGCGATGCGCAAAAGCTCATCCAGCAGGCAATCCCGCCATCAGTAGGACGCCCGCAGACCATCGTGGTCCCTGATGACCCTACCAATAGTCTCACGGTCCGTGACACAGCGGAGAATGTCAGGTTGATCGGCGATCTGCTCCAGAGCATCGACAAGGATCGCGCTGAAGTGGTCATGGACGTGAATATCTATGAGGTGTCGAAAAGCGACCTGCTGCAGTTTGGCAATCAAATTGGAACAGGAACAGGAATTTTCAATCTGGGCGGCTCGCCGGGTTTAGCTGTTCCGTTCGGTCCCGCGGCCCTCAGTAGCGCGCAGAGAGGAGTAAACATAGCGAGCATTATCGGCGGAGCTCCCACAGCCGCCGCCGCAGCATTGATTATTCCACCTTCGGTGTTTACAGCCTTCCAAAGCAAAGACAACACCCGGCTGATTGCCTCGACTCAGGTGCACGCGTTCAATGGCGAGGAATCAACCGCGCGCATTGGCCAGCGCGTACCCGTGCAGACGGCGCAGGCCTTTCCGTTCGGCGTCCAAACGGGTCAGCCGCAAACGGGCCAGGCTTTCGGCTCTGGTGGCTTTCCGGTAATCAACTACGAGCCTACTGGACTAACTTTGAAGTTTACACCTCAGGTCTTTACGAATCTGGACGTGCAAGTGAAGATGTCCATCGAATCGAAAGATGTGTTGCCCGGCATCGACCCATTGACGCCATCGTTTACCGAACGCACAATCACTGGCACCGCCCGCGTGCAAAACAATCGTACGATGATGCTGGCGAGCGTGGCCCAGGATGTGCAGACGAACGGCCGTCGCGGCCTCCCCGTGCTGGGCTTGATTCCGGTGCTAGGACGTTTGTTTACCTCGCCGACGCGTAATAACCGTCGAGTGGACATAGTGATCGCGGTTACGCCACGCGTGCTTCGCGCCCCGAATGTTACACCGCGTGACGAGGAGATGCGTCCGAGTGGAACTTTGCAGTCGCCCACCACCGGATCTCTCGAAGCAATGATTATTGAGTCAGATCGTGAAGACCAGATCGCCGCTGCCCGCCGGTTGCCCAGAAACTCGGTGGTCCAGCTCCCTGATGTTGAGCCTGCGCCGTTCGGCCGAGCGGCAACCTCGACCGAACTCGCGCGGAATTCACAGCCGGCGCC
>JAIVJP010000042.1 GCA_020199975.1 Acidobacteriota bacterium | reverse complement strand
GTTTGGTCCAGTGAAAACTTTGTCTCCGATACCGTAGCGCGTGAACCGCGTGGTGAAACGCAACGCCGGCCGGACCGGGAAAAGATGTCCATCGCCATTGAGAATTGCCGGCGACATTTGTTGCACCGGGGCGGCATCATCAAGAATCCACACACTGCGTCCGTGCGTGGCGAGTATCAAATCGTTCTCACGCGGATGGACCAGAATGTCGTGCACCGAAACATTCGGCAGGTTCTTTAGATTGAGCGCCACCCACTCCCGGCCTCCAGAGTAGGAAACAAAAAGTCCAATCTCAGTGCCGGCGTAGAGCAAGCTAGCATTCTTGGGATCTTCCCGCACCACCTGGACGTAGGCCTTGGCAGGCAGATTTCCGGAGATATTCTGCCAGGTCTTGCCGGCGTCCGAAGTTTTAAACACATACGGACGAAAGTCGTCGAGCATATGTCGATCGAACGCGACATAGGCCACCTCCCCGCCCGCGCGCGAAGGCTCAATGTGGGACACGGCGGAATTGGGGGCGGGTCCGGAAACATTCCGGATTAGGTTGGTCCAGTTTTTGCCGCCGTCGTTGCTGAGTTGGAGATTCCCGTCGTCGGTACCGGCCCAGAGTTGGCCTTTCTGGATTGGAGACTCAGCCAGGCTGATGATGGTGGTGTAGTATTCGGCCGTAGAGTTTTCAAAGGCGATTGGACCACCTGCGTCCTTCTGTTTTTCCGGATCGTTCGTTGTCAGATCGGGACTGATCTGCTCCCAGGTTTTTCCGAAATCAGCAGACTTAAAAACGACATTGCCACCAAAGTAAACGGTGTTTTTGTCATGTGGCGAGGGAATGATCGGTGAGTTCCAGTTGAACCGATACTTCTGGCCCGCGGCGGGACCACCTCCGCTGCCTCGTCCCCAGGGATTCACCGCTTGTTGTTCTCGGGTGCGAAGGTCGGTTCGAGCGATGTTACCGCCCTGCGATTCCGACAGGTAAAGCTCCGGCTCGTCCGGATGATTGATAACGTAGAATCCATCGCCAAAGCTGACCATGCGCCAGTCGTCATTAAGAATGCCTGCCGGCTCGCGGGTGCGACTGGGCCCGGTCCATGAGCCGTTGTCCTGCAGTCCACCCATGACGTAGTAAAAGGGAAGTCTATTGTCCGCGTGAATCTGGTAAAACTGGCCCAACGGGATATTGTTAACGTATTCCCACGATTCCCCTCCGTCATAGGAAACAGCAATCCCGCCATCTTGCCCTTGCCAAAGTCGTTTGGGATTCTTTGAATCGAGCCAGAGCGCGTGATAGTCGATGTGAGTTCTGCCGGTTATCGCGCGAAAGGTTCTGCCGCCGTCGATTGAAACAAAAAGACCAGAGGCCACGGCATAAACACGGTTCTCATTTAGCGGATCGACTCTTACGGTCGTGTAATAAAAGCCACGCGAAACGATCCGGGTGTCCTCGGAGACTCGCGCGAAGGTTTCGCCGCGGTCATCCGAGCGATAGAGCGTGCCTTCTTTCGCTTCCAGGATTGCATAAACGACGTTTGGATTGCTGGGCGCCAGTCTGATGCCAATTCTCCCAATTAGTTTGGGCAGCCCGGTGGTTAACTTCTTCCAGGTGCGACCGCCGTCAATTGACTTGAATACTCCACCTTTCTCGCTGCCGCTGCGGTGAGTCCAGGGTTTGCGTTCAAAGCTCCACATGGCGGCATAGAGAATGTTAGGATTGGTTGTATCTATATCGAGATCAGAGACTCCGTGTTCCCTATCGACGTAAAGCGTCCGGGTCCAAGTTTTACCGCCATCCGTCGTCATGAAAACGCCGCGCTCTTCATTTGGGCCAAATGCGTGTCCGAGCGCACCTACGTAAACCACGTCCGGATTCTGCGGATGAATAGCGATGGCGGAGACCCGTTCACTGTCTCTCAATCCCATGTGTTGCCAGGTCTTGCCGGCGTCTGTCGATTTGTACACCCCATCGCCGAAGGAAACACTGTTGCGCGTATTTGATTCGCCCGTTCCTACCCACACCACGTCCGCGTTGCTCGGCGCGAGAGCAATGTCGCCGATGGAAATAGTGCCCTGGCGTTCGAAAATCGGTTTCCAGGTCACGCCGCCGTTCGTTGTCTTCCATAGTCCACCCGAACCGGTCGCGACGTAGACGGTGTTTAGATCTCCCGGCACTCCTTCCACGTCCGCCGTGCGACCGCCCATGTTAGCGGGCCCGATGCTGCGCCACTCAAGCCGCTCGAATGCCTTCTCGTGTGGCGATTTGTTTTGGTCTTCCTTTGACTCGACCGGAGACGTCGGGGAAGGTGATGGGGACGGCGAGGCCGGGGCGGTTGACGTTACTTCCTGGGCCCTCGTGAAATAAGCACCCTGGCCCAAGATGGCCAGCAATAGACAGCTGACGACAAGCGGTTTGCCTGGAAACATAGACTCTCCTGAGATGAAGGTGTGAAATGCCGACGGAACTGCTGGTTGAAACAGAGCCGCAGTTTACCACAGGGTGAACAAGCAAGGATCAGGTTCGAATACCTCTCAGGTCAGGTCGGGTGTTTACGCCTGCTTGCCTGACGATGGGAGTCGGCGGGGTAAACCACTGGGTAAACCACCCTTCCGAACCTGCGAATTTAAGTCTCGACCTCCGGGGCTAGCAGGCGTTATAAAACTAAGGAACTAATCATCCGTGCGAAGGAGAGTCAGAACCAGGCATGGCCAAAGATGTGAAAGACATGAACGAAAAGGAAATCCGCGAACGGGTTTCGCGACTAGCGTTCGGCGGGGATCAACGACTTTTTATAGCGTTTCATAAGCGGCTTCAGGCAGACCTGCCACCGGGTACCGGTATCGTCCTGCGCGGCAGCGTCGTTACAAACGAACGCTGGGAAGATGGGAAGCCGTTTGATGCAGACGGGAAGGGAACCAGCGACCTTGACGTTACCCTCGTGGGAAACAAGGTGATGGAGTATTGGGACAAGGATGCATATTACATTCCGGGTCTCCACACGAAGCCGCTCTGCGACGAGGATCCGGCAATTGCAATCGGCCTCAACAAACTCCGCAAGTCCCTGCAACAGTTAGTGGGCCGGCCGGTTAACTTTCAGGCTACGGCCAATCTGGTGTTGTATGCGCGCGACGTTCTTTTTGATGAACCCTACTTTACCGTGATCGAGGCAGAGGCCGGTTCGTGATTCTCAAGCTGCTCACCTACAACATTCGCTTTGGAGGTAGCGGGCGAGAAACTCGTCTGGCCGAGGTCGTCCGGAAAATCTCACCTGACCTCGTGGTGTTTCAGGAAGCGACCGACACCCGGGTCATCGAAGGATTAGCAAAAGCAACGGACTTTCCGTTCTGGGCGGCACAGAGGGCACATTCAATCGCTTACCTCAGTCGAGTTGAAATCTCCTACCATGAATGGCACTACCCGGCAGGAGCCAAGCACTCTTTTCTGGAGATCGTGCTCGCAGGAACCGAAGCTCGAATCTTTGGACTACACCTTAGTTCAATGTTCTCCAAGTGGAGCGAACGCCGCAGAGCACGAGAGACTAGGTCATTGCTGAAAGGCATCGAGCGACACCAGCAAGGGTTTCATGTACTGGTTGGAGATTTTAATACCCTGGCTCCAGGCGAAGTGCTCGATGTGAGGCGCATGCCGGCATGGATCCGGGCCCTGGTCTGGATGAGCGGTCGCGATATTCAACGTGAGACCATTCAAATCATGCTTGATGCCAACTATGCGGACGGGTTCCGGCTGATGCATCCCGAGGTCAAGGGCTACACTTTCCCTACCTGGGATCCACACCTTCGTCTCGACTATGTATTCGTTCCCAAGCCCTTTGCCGATCGCCTGGTAACTTGCGAGGTGATTACTACTCCGGCCGAGGTTGCCGGTGCATCAGATCATTTTCCGCTTCTGGCCCAGCTTGAGATCTAATAAGTTTTGTTATTTAGAGCCCGCGAAGCGTGGCGAAAGCATAGAGCCTGGGGCGTGAGCCCCAGGTCAACGAACAAATAAGATCAACCAGCCCGCGAGCGGGCGACAGCAGATCAAGAATGGCGTTCGTGCGTTATTCAACGATGCCTCCTTTGTTGCCGCTGCCGCCCCCCTTCGGAGTCTGTCGGAAAAATCGGTTCAACGATTTCGCCAAACAATCTTGGCCCGCATTTTGCGTTCTAACGAGGTTTTTTTGCGTCAATGGTTTTGTATATTCATTTTTCGCGTTTTTCGATTTTTCCGACAGACTCCTTCGCGGGCTAGGAACTCAAATGCGATTATCCTGGAGCTCACGCCCCAGGCTTTATGCTTTCGCCACGCTTCGCGGGCTTAAATCCAATTGCGGCCTGCCCGTTGCGTTTGGGAGTCGTAACCCTACAAACTTCGCGTATTGAAAGTATCGCCATGACGAATGTCGCCTGTGTCGAGTCCCTGCCGAAACCAACTAATCCGTTGTTCCGAAGTGCCATGGGTGAACGAGTCAGGAACGACATATCCCTGGGATTCACCCTGAAGCCGGTCATCGCCGATGGCGCTGGCTGCCCCGAGCGCTTCCTCGACGTCTCCCTCCTCGAGCGCCCCTCGCTTCTGGGCATGATGCGCCCAAACGCCCGCTAAGAAATCGGCTTGGAGTTCGAGTCGCACCGAAAGCTGATTCGCCTCAGCTTCGCTCAGGCGGTTCCGAGCTGAGTTTACCTGGTCCATCGTTCCAAGTAGATGTTGGACATGGTGACCTACTTCGTGCGCGATGACGTATGCCTGGGCAAAATCTCCGGGAGCTCGAAAGCGCGATTTCAACTCGCGGTAAAACGCAAGATCAATGTAGAGTTTCTCATCACCAGGACAGTAGAACGGACCAACCGCTGCGCCGGCGACTCCACAAGCTGACTGGACCCTATCGGTGAATAAGACGAGCGTAGGTTCGCGATATTGCCGGCCCAGTTGGCGGAATATGTCGTTCCAAACGTCCTCTGTATCAGCCAGCACCGCCCCGACGAACTTTCGAAGCTCTTCTTCCTCCGGGTTGGTTGGGCGTGAGGACTGAGTGACCGGGGCCTGGCCCTCACTCGGCAACTGCTCTAACAACTGGCGCGGATCTGCGCCGAACAGTAACGCTATGACTAGTATTATGATGCCGCCGAGGCCACCTCCGATCGCCATTCCCCCGCGCGACATTCCGCGTCGATCACCACGATCCACGAAATCACACGAAATGTCACTAAGAAACTTCGTGCTGGGTTTGGGCCTTGGGCTTCTCCGATCGTGCAGTCGCTTTGGCCTTGCCGGATGCGAATTTCTGAAGTAAGGGCTCGTACGTCTTTGGGCCCCAAATGACTGTGTCGATGGATTGGTAAAACGCGCCCATGCCATAGTCGTCCGCCGATCTGGGCTGATTGAGCCAGTCGACGTTGCCATCAGGGCGCGCGATATAACCATCGGCGCTGGTGGCGATGTAAACGATGATCTTTCGGCGCTTTTTCACTGCTGTTTGCCTCAACTGTCAGAACCGCGTGGTAAGGCTGTGTAAGACTCTCTGCAACACGATGGTTTTCGCCGCGTAGCGGTGTCATAAATTTAGCCCAGTTTTTCAAAGCTGGGGAAAACCCGTCGGCTCGATTGTCCGCGTCGCGCTAGCAACGCCTGACTTGCACCCCTCTTCAGCCGTCGCTGACGCGACGTGGCGGAGTGGTTGCTTGAACCCGGCGTTGAAACGCCGGGCTAAATTCATGTTGACGCTACGCGTCGGAAAACCCTTCGCGAAGCTGTCTTCGAGGTTTCTCTACAGTCTAGGTTTTCGACCGGGTTGTTGCTGCTGTTGAGACCGGGTCGCGAACCGCTCGCCGTTCTGACGGCCCGTCGCCGATAAATACCTGCTGCGCAAAATCTCCCGGTGGTGAAGTTCATGCCCCGCAATGATATGAGCCAGGGCGCGGACACTTGCCTCGCTGTCGTTGGCCAGGCCCCTGCGCATCCAGGCCTTCTCATCGAGATGTTTGAACAGGAAGAGAGTGGATTGCCTGACACTTTTAAGCTCCGAAGCAAGGTCCGTCAGCGTGCAGCTATCGAAAGAAGCGTTACTGACATAATCGTCCTGCTCGTAACCAGGCAAAGGCGTTTTGTCGTTCCGCGCGAATCGCAGTGCGCGGTAGGCAAAAACCCGCTCGGTGTCAATTATATGTCCCACGAGCTCCTTAATGCTCCATTTGTCCGTCGCGTAGCGAAAGTTGGCCCGCGACTCCGGAATGCTGTTCAGGAGGCCAGCGGTTTCCTCCATCTGTTTACCCAAAACAGTGAGTATGTCGCCGTCCGGAACCAGCGAGACATACTTGCCGTAGTAAGGGAGATATTCCGTCGAATCTGGCTTGCCTATAGTTTCGTTCATCATCGAGTTTACTCCCTGTAGAGGAGACACGGAGAAGGGGAGAAGGGGAGACGAGGCGAAATTGTTTAATCTCCGCATCTCCGTGTCTCCGAATCTCAGTATCTCCGTATCATCGTATCACTGTATCTCCCTGTCTCCCCCTCTCTTGTGAGGAGTAGCGAAGGACGTGAGCAAGATCGGCAGCCCTACGCAGAGCATTGTGCACAATCAAGCCGGTAACCAGCGAAGACAGAGCGAACGAGACTCTGTGCGGAAAGGCTGAAAGCGGCAATTACCACCAGGTTCATAAAGAAATACACCGCGATGCCATAAACCAACCCGCTCACGATTGCGTGCCGCACAAGAAACGTGAGAATTGCGGCTGCTGTTGTTGCGATTACGAAGTGCAACACAACCCCCGAGAGCTGCGGTTTTAAGGCCGCCCTTGTAA
>JAIVJP010000331.1 GCA_020199975.1 Acidobacteriota bacterium | reverse complement strand
AGCCGATGCCGTGCAGCGTCTGCGGTTCGAGCACCCGGAGGTCCGGGTTGTAGTGATCACCAGTCTTAAGCCGCGCATCTTCTGCGCTGGCGCCAATATCTACATGCTCGGTACTTCATCACACGCTTTCAAGGTTAACTTCTGTAAGTTCACGAATGAAACGCGCTGTTCGATTGAGGACTCTTCAACTCATTCGGGCAAGAAATTCGTGGCCGCCCTCAATGGAACGGCCTCAGGTGGAGGCTATGAACTGGCGATCGCCTGCGATGAGATCTACCTGGTCGAGGATGGCAACTCCGCCGTTTCCCTTCCCGAGGTCCCACTCCTGGGCGTCTTGCCTGGCACGGGAGGTTTGACGCGACTGGTGGACAAACGAAAGGTTCGCCGCGATCGTGCCGATGTGTTTTCGACGCTGGCGGAGGGACTAAAAGGCAAGCGCGCAAAAGAGTGGGGGCTGATCGACGACTATTTTCCCACCAGCAAGTTCCGGGAAGGAATGGATGCGCGGGTACGCAGCATTGTCGACGCGAATGGCGACAGGAATTCGGGACCCGGTATAAAGCTCAATCCGTTAGCGTTTGAGTCCCGCGATGTAGCCCGTGACTATAAGTACGTCAGCGTGAAACTTGATCGCGACCAACGTTACGCAAATTTGACTATCCGCGGTCCGGAGTCTGGTCTGCCGGCAACCCCGGAAGAGATTCAGGCTCTCGGCGACGCATACTGGCCGCTGCAGGCATACCGGGAACTTGATGATGCCTTGCTGCATCTGCGAGTGAATGAACTGGAAACGGGCCTCGTCTGCATTCGCACGGAAGGACAAATAGACGATGTGTTGGCTGTTGACAAGACGCTAGCAGCGCACCAGGACCATTGGCTGATCCGCGAAATCATCTTGAACATGGCGCGCGTGCTCAGGCGACTTGATCTCACTGCGAAGAGCTTCTTCGCTTTGATTGAGCCGGGCAGTTGCTTTGCCGGCAATTTGCTTGAACTTGCGATAGCCTCAGATCGGACGTACATGCTCAACAACCCGGACAAAACGATCGAACTCGCGGTCAGCGACCTGAATGCCGGACCGCTGCCAATGAGTAACGGGCTGACACGGCTTCAGTCTCGCTTCCTTTCCCAGCCTGACAGACTGGATGAGATTTTTGGCCTTGATAGAAGTTTCGACACGGAAGACGCTGAAGAACTGGGCCTGATCACGTTCGCGCCCGACGATTTGGACTGGGAAGATGAAATCCGGGTGGCGATTGAGGAGAGAACCTCGTTGTCGCCGGACGCACTGACAGGAATGGAAGCGTCCCTCAGATTTGCCGGGCCGGAAACCATGGACACGAAGATCTACGGCCGTTTGACAGCCTGGCAAAACTGGATCTTCCAGCGGCCCAACGCCGTAGGCCAGCATGGAGCGTTGACTAATTACGGAAAGCCTACGCAAGCTCAATTTGATTTCAAGAGAACTTAGTACTTTGTGCTTTGTACTTTGTCCTTAGTTCTTTGGATGCAAGTTCAAAACCAGGGTGATCCATGAATCTATACGAACGCATACCAAATAACGTAAATCTCGCAGAAGACAAGAAGCTGCAGCGAGCTCTTGAGAAATGGCTCCCGAATTATCTCGAGTGGTGGCGCGAGATGGGACCGGAAGGTTTTCAGAACAAGGACGTGTATTTGCGCACGGCGATCAGCGTCGAACCTGACGGTTGGGCCAATTTCGACTTCGTGAAGATGCCCGATTATCGTTGGGGCATTTTTCTCAAGCCCGCTGAGCCCGACGCGACGATTGGTTTTGGTGACAACTATGGCCAGCCTGCTTACCAGGAGGTACCTGGCGAGTTTCGTAATTCGTTGCGCCGCATCATTGTCACCCAGGGCGACACCGAACCGGCCTCAGTCGAACAGCAACGCGAGCTCGGCAAGACCTGCCCTTCGCTTTACGACTTGCGCAACCTGTTTCAGGTGAATGTGGAAGAGGGCCGGCATCTCTGGGCCATGGTTTACCTGCTGCAGCGTTACTTCGGACGCGATGGGCGCGACGAAGCGGATGCTTTGTTGGAACGCCGCAGCGGCAATCCTGACAAGCCGCGGATCCTGGAGGCCTTTAACCAGCCCTGTGACGACTGGCTCAACTTTTTCTGCTTCACGATGTTCACGGATCGGGACGGCAAGTATCAGCTCTCGGCCCTCGCGGAGTCGGGGTTTGAGCCACTCGCTCGCACCTGCCAGTTCATGCTGACTGAAGAAGCGCACCACATGTTTGTCGGCGACACCGGCATCAATCGTATCGTTAAGCGCACCGCGCAGTTAATGAAAGAAGGTGATGTGCGCCAGCTCGGCGGCATTCCTTTGGACATTATTCAGAAGCACGTGAACTTCTGGTTTAGCTATTCGCTCGACCTGTTCGGCGGAGAGATCAGCTCCAACTCGGCAGACTTCTTCGCAGCCGGACTCAAGGGTCGCTACAAGGAGCAGGAGTTGTACAACGACCATATCGCCGCGGATCAAACATTCACGATGACGGTGGTCGAAGAGGGGAAGCTTAGTTCGCGGGAAGTTGCGCTCAGAAACGCTCTGAACGAAGTGCTGCGTGGCGAATACGTAAAAGACTGTGAGAAAGGCTTGGCGCGTTGGAACAAGACACTGGCCGACGCGGGAATCAGCGATCGAATTCGTTTGCCCAACACACGCTTTCACCGGCACGTGGGCGAATATGCCGGTCAACACTTCGACATTGATGGTAACCCGATCACCGCCGAACAATTTGAGCAGCGGAAGGCGCAATGGCTTCCGACCATGGATGATCGCGAATACCTCCGCAGCCTGATGCATCCGGTAGTCGAGCCCGGCAGGATCGCTAACTGGATCTCACCGCCGGCAGCGGGAGTCAAAGGCAAGCCTTTCGAATTTGAGTACGTGAGGCTTTGAAATTTCGGATTTCGAATTTCGAATTTCGGATGTATCTAGTACCTGTGACTTAGTTACTGTGACAGAAACCACTCAAGCAATGTCGTCTGAAAATTCGAAATCCGAAATTCGAAATCCGAAATTCGACTCGCGCTACGATCAGAAGCTGGAGTTTATCCTGCGTACCGCGGCGGGCATTTTTGCCGAAAAGAGCTATCACTCCACCTCGATGCGGGATATCTCACGCGCCACGGAAGTAAGTTTGGCTGGCCTTTACCACTACTGCAAATCAAAAGAGGAATTGCTGTTTCTGATTCAGGACAACTGCTTCGGTCGTGTCTTGGAGCGGTTGGAGCAGCGACTGGCGGAAGTATCGGAACCCGTTCAAGAACTACGAATCTTCATCGACAATCACCTCGCCTTCTTCGCGGCTAACATGGCTGAGATGAAGGTGCTTTCGCACGAGGCCGATTCCCTTGCGGGTGATCTACAGCAACTCGTTTCTGGCAAGAAGCAGAAATATACAAATCTGGCCCGAGAGATTCTCAGCGAGCTGCAAGCACAGCAGGCTGAGAAGCGTCGTGTTGATCTTACGGCAGCAACCTACGCGCTCTTTGGAATGATGAACTGGATTTACAATTGGTATGATCCGAGCGGCAAGTTGAAGGTCGCCGAACTGATTGAACACATCACCCGCCTATTTCTTCATGGTTTTCTTGATGAACTGGCCCCTGAAGAACTAAACTCCACGGCTCAGCGCAGGACGGAGTCATTGAGTGTGTGGCGCGCTTCACACGCTGAGTAAACTGGAACAAGGCATCGTGGGGCCCCGGCGGGGCAGCCCTGCGGGGGTGCCATGGGTGCGCAACGCTGGCCCCCCTCGAGGTTAGGAATCATGAGACTTTCATGCGTGAATGGTCACCCCAGGCTGTCTTGTAATTCTGTCAATTTCTAGTCCAATGGAGAACACGATGGGAGCAGCTGCAGACCACTCTAAGACAACGGACAAAGATCTCGTTCAGTATCGCGCCGACGAAGGTGTCGCCCTATTTTCCTTCAACGACCCTCCCGCAAACACTTACACCTACGAAATGATGCAAGCGCTCGATCGCGCAATCCTTGAGGCGCGGATGGACGAAAGCGTCCAGGTCATTGTGATCACCGGCAGTGGAGAGAAGTTTTTCTGCGCCGGCGCCAACATCCAAATGCTTGCTGATGCGACGCCCTTTTTCAAGTACTATTTTTGTCTGCACGCTAATGAAACTCTGTCGCGTCTGGAACAAACGCCAAAACTCGTGATCGCCGCGATTAACGGACACTGCGTGGGTGGGGGGTTGGAGGTCGCGATGGCCGCTGACCTGCGCATTGCCCGCAAAGGCGCGGGCAAGATGGGCTTGCCGGAAGTTTCTCTCGGTGTTCTTCCCGGAACTGGTGGCACGCAGCGGCTGGTGCGCATGGTTGGCAAGTCGAAAGCGGTTGAGTTAATGGCCAGCGGCGAGCTGTTTGACTTTGAACGTGGACATCAACTGGGAATCATCAACGACATTTACGAAGCAGAGAACGCGGCAACCTTTCTTGAAAGAGTGTTGGGCTACGCGCGACAGTTCACCTCGCCTAGCCGGGCCGCCCACGCAGTCGGTTGCATCAAGCGCAGTGTTCAAACCGGCGCGGAGATTCCTTTTGAGTCTGCACTAGCACTCGAGCGCGAGCTGCAGCAGCAACTATTTCAATCGGAAGACGCGAAGGAAGGTATCGACGCTTAACGTAAGCAAACGCAAACCACAATTTAGAGGCAGGTAAATGGTGAATAGTAAATGGTAAATGGTCCGAGTTATTCTTCTGCTTCTATTTACTATTTGCCATTTACTATGTACCCGCCCTTATGTACGAACACATCGACGTCACTGAAGATTCCGGTATCGCCACAATTACGCTAAACCGTCCCGAGAAGCTGAATGCTTTCGTTGGGCACATGCGGCGTGATCTCGCCGAAGCACTGGAAGCGACGGGAAGCGATCGGGCGATTCGGGTGGTTGTTGTGACCGGTGCCGGGCGCGCGTTTTGCGCAGGCGGCGATGTTTCGTTCATGGCAGACCTCATCGAGCGTCAGGACAGCGAGGAGTTTTCCCGTCTGCTCGGGGCCGCTCGACGCGTGGTGATGGCAATCAGGCAGATGAACAAGCCTGTAATCGGTGCGGTTAACGGCCTGGCATCAGGCGCCGGCTGCAATCTCGCACTGGCTTGCGATCTTCGAATTGCTTCGGCTGCAGCGACCTTCAGCCAATCGTTTGTAAAGCTCGGCCTACATCCCGACTGGGGCGGTACGTATTTCCTGCCTCACCTAGTAACTCCAAATCGGGCTTGTGAGATGTTTTTCCTGGGAGAG
>JAIVJP010000330.1 GCA_020199975.1 Acidobacteriota bacterium | reverse complement strand
GCCGCATGGTGGCCATCACCGGTACCAACGGCAAGACCACGACCACGGCGTTGATTGGTGAGTTGCTGAAAGATGCGGAATTTCCGGTGCAGGTGGGAGGAAACATCGGCCCGCCGCTGATAACGCTGGTAGAAGGCTCAAGGGGTGACGGCTGGGCGGTGGTCGAACTATCGAGCTTTCAGTTGGAGACGATCAAGGAATTCCATCCCTCGGTTGCAGTAGTGCTAAACGTCACGCCAAATCATATGGATCGCTACGAAGCATTTACCGACTACGCCGCGGCCAAGCACCGGATTTTTATGAACCAGGAGCCAGGCGACGTGGCTGTACTCAATGGCGATGACGAAGTCGTGTCGTCGTGGGCGAGCGGCTTGCGTGCTCATGTCGTGACCTTCAGCGTGCAACACGAGCCCCATGAAGGGCTCTTCCTACGCGGGCGGGACTTGGTTTCTCGCACCCGCGACGGCGAACGGACGCTCATGATGCGTGACGAGATGAAACTCCGCGGGCTTCACAATGTTGAGAATGTGCTGGCGGCGTTGTCAGCCGGTCTGGCGTGCGGCGCCAGTCCTGAATCGATGCGTGAAACGGTGAGTCGCTTTGAGCCGGTGGAGCATCGTCTGGAGCTTGCTGCTGAAGTAAAGGAGGTTAAGTTTTACAACGACTCAAAGGCCACCAGCGTCGATGCGACGGTGAAAGCTCTTGAAGCTTTCAAGGATGATGCCGGCAAGGTAGTTTTAATTCTCGGTGGCCGGGGTAAGAAAGCGCCTTACGCTCCGCTCGCTGAGCTGATTCGCGAAAACGTGCGGCAACTTGTTTTGATTGGTGAAGACGCGGAAACGATCGCAAAGGAACTCGGCGAGTACGCACCTAGCCAACGAGCCGCTGACATGCAGGAAGCCGTCAAACTCTCGTTTCAGTCGGCGCTGCCCGGTGACATCGTCTTGCTCGCACCGGCGTGTGCAAGTTTCGATATGTTTGAGAGCTTCGAGCATCGGGGGAAAGTCTTTAAGAGTGAAGTCCAATGTCTAAAGTCCAATGTCCAAAGTCCAATCGGCTAACCTTGGACGTTGGACCTTGGACATTGGACGGTTCTAAGCAATGGCCCGAAAGTTATATCCAGACAAATGGTTGTTTGCCGCCACGGTTGGCCTCGCCCTTTTCGGCGTGGTGATGGTTTACAGCGCTTCGGCGGTGATGGCCCAGCGTGAAAATGGCAATGAGCTCTATTACGTGCTCAAGCAAGGAATCTGGACGGGAATCGGTTTCGTAGTGATGCTGGCGGCTATGCAGGTCGACTACAAGCACTTAAAAAATCGTCGTGTCGTCTACGGTTTGCTGGCAGTGACGACGGTCATGTTGCTGGCGGTGTTCGCATTCCCCGCCACCAACGGCGCCCATCGCTGGATCAAGCTTCCCAAGCTCTCGATTCAACCGTCAGAGCTCACCAAGCCGGCACTGGTGATCTTCCTTGCTTACTTCCTGGAGAGGCGAGCTGGTGAGGAAGGCCAGTTCTGGACCACGTTTATGCCGTGCGCGATTGTCACATGCGCGTTGGCCGGTTTGATCGTGATCGAGCCCGACCTCGGTACAGCAATGATGCTCGGCGTAATTTTTGTCGTCGTCGTCTACACCGCCGGGGCTCGGCTCAAGCACCTGGCAATGGTGGCGGTGCCGGCGCTGTTAGTTGTCGCGGGGCTGCTGATCTTTGTTCCGTTTCGAATTCGACGTCTGATCACTTTTCTCGATCCGTGGGCGGATCCGCAGGGGAGCGGATTCCAGGTGGTGCAGTCGCTCATTGCCGTCGGCTCGGGCGGGCCAAATGGTTTGGGATTCGCTCAGGGCAAGCAGAAGATGCTATTTCTGCCTTTTGCGCACTCTGATTTCATCTACGCCGTTGTGGGTGAAGAATTGGGATTAGTAGGAGCGTTGGCTGTGATTGCAGTCTTTGCTCTCTTTCTCTGGCGTGGCATACGGACATCACTGCTGGCGCCGGACCGATTCGGGATGCTGTTGGCATTAGGTTTGGTAACGGCAATTGTTACGCAAGCGCTCTTCAATATCAGCGTGGTCCTGTCGCTGGTCCCGACCAAAGGTATTCCGCTGCCATTCATTTCGTACGGCGGATCATCTTTAATGCCCACCCTCGCGGCGGCGGGCATACTGCTCAATATTTCCCAGCAGGCCTCCGGTTCGTTCGACAGCGGAGTGCTGAGATCATTAATGACTCGCGCGGGCCGAGAACTAAAACAACCGCGGGTCGCCACCGGCAGGCGAATCGCTTCGTCGCGCTTCGGGTAAAGCACGATGCGTGCACTGATCGCCGCGGCGGGAACCGGCGGCCATATTTATCCTGGTATTGCCGTGGCGAAGGAGATTCTTCGCCGCGACCCGCGGTCAGAAGTCAGATTTGTAGGCACGGCCCGAGGGCTCGAAACGAAACTGGTGCCGAAAGCGGGTTTTGAACTTTCGATCATTGACAGTGCCGGCTTGAAGAGTGTAGGCGCCGTTGCCCGGCTGCGTGGGCTAGGCATGCTCCCAGGCAGTTTTCTCTCGGCAAAACGGATCATCAGGGACTTTCGGCCCGACATTGTGATAGGCGCCGGCGGGTATGTCTCAGGGCCGGTGGTGTTGATAGCTGCACTCCTGAAGCTGCCCACGCTAGTCATGGAGTCAAATGCTTTACCCGGCTGGACCAATCGAACGCTGGCCTGGTTTGTTGACAAGGCAGCCGTCTCGTTTGAAAGGTCGCTCATTTTTTTTCGCGGCAAGGGAGTGGTGACCGGCAACCCGGTAAGGCGCGAGTTCTTTGAGATACCGGCAAGAGAGCGCCAAGCAGACCGCTTCTCAGTGCTGGTGTTCGGTGGATCGCAGGGGGCGCATGCAATCAACGAAGCGATGGTTGCAACTCTGCCGTACCTGGAGAGTTTGCGAAGCGCCTTGCGAATCACTCATCAAACCGGCGATGCAGATTTTGAACCGGTACGTGCGGCGTATGGGGATGCCGGTTGGGCCGAGCAAGCGGATGTGAGGCGCTACATCGATGACATGGTGGTGTCTTTTAGCGACGCTGATCTTGTGATTTGTCGGGCCGGCGCGACAACCACAGCAGAACTCATTGCGGCGGGCAAAGCGGCCATCATGATTCCCTTTCCTTTGGCAGCCGATGACCACCAGAGGAAAAACGCGGAGGCACTCGAAGCGGAGGGAGCCTCCTGGATGATCCTGCAGCAGGACTTAAGCGGCGCCAGACTGGCCCAGGAGATAGAAAAACTTGTCCAATCTCCCGACGAGATCAGGAAGATGGAAGAAGCCAGTCGCAAACTGGCACGCGGCGACGCAGCGGCAGCCGCGGTTGATTTGATTGAGGAGTTGATTGACAGCAAGAGGCGGATGGCAGTAGGCAGTGGGTAGGGGGCAGTGCACGGATTGGCAATCTGTGCACTGCCCACTGCCAACTGATTTCTTATGTTTAGACAAATTCAGCACGTACATTTCGTGGGCATCGGCGGCATAGGTATGTCCGGGATTGCTGAGGTGCTGGTTAATCTCGGATTCCGTGTGTCCGGATCCGATCAGAAGAGATCGAGCGTAACTGATCGCTTAGAACATATGGGCGTGGGCTTTGCCGAGGGCCACAGCTGGGAGAATATCGATGATGCGCAAGTCGTGGTGCGCTCCACGGCGGTGCGTGATGACAATCCTGAAATCAGAGAGGCCCATCGTCGCTCCATACCGGTGATTCCCCGAGCGGAGATGCTCGCCGAACTGATGCGTCTGAAACCGCATTCGGTGGCAGTGGCTGGCTCTCATGGGAAAACCACGACCACGTCGATGGTTGCGACTGTGCTCGGACGTGCGGGACTTGACCCAACGATCGTTGTGGGTGGGGTCGTCGGTGCGTTTGGATCGAATGCGCATCTGGGTAAAAGCGATCTGATGGTTGTTGAAGCCGATGAAAGCGACCGCTCGTTTCTCATGCTTACGCCGACAATTGCTGTAATCACAAATATTGACCGAGAACACATGGACTACTACCACGACATGGACGACGTGCGCACCTGCTTTACCAGTTTCGTAAACAAAGTGCCTTTCTACGGAGCTTCGGTGCTTTGCCTTGACGATCCTAACGTACAAGCAATCATTCCTCACATCGAACGACGCAGGATGACCTACGGGTTGAGTGCCCAGGCCGATATCTCAGCCCATGGCATTCGTTACGATCAGAATTTTGGATCGAATTTCACTGTTAGGCGAAGTGGCAATACTGTTGGCGAGATTAACCTGCGCGTGCCCGGTCTGCACAACGTTTACAACTCGTTGGCAGCTATAGCAGTGGGCTTCGAACTTGATGTTCCCTTCGAACTGATTGCCGAGGCGCTGGGCAGCTTCGGAGGCGCGGGAAGACGCTTTCAGTTTAAGGGTGAGGTGGGAGGAGTGCTGGTCATTGATGACTACGGCCATCACCCAACCGAAATCAAAGCAACCTTGGCGGCAGCGAAGATTGGGTCCGGCGCACGGCGCATCGTCGTGCTCTTTCAACCACATCGCTACAGCCGTACCCACGATCTAATGGAAGAGTTTGCGCGCTCATTTAACAACGCTGATTCGTTGTTCATCACAGACATTTATGCGGCCAGCGAGGAACCAATCGAGGGTGTCACGGCGGAGGCACTGACGGAAGCGATCAAACGTTTCGGCCACAAGGACGCACGCCACATCGGAGCTCTCGAGAATGCGCCGATAACTTTGCGAGATCACGTTCAGCCCGGCGATCTCGTGCTTACACTCGGAGCGGGTACCATAAGCCGTGTAAGCGAACAACTCCTGGAACTCTTACGCGAACGAGGTGACGCCAAGGCGGTTTGAATTTGATGTCAGAACCAACGGACGAATCGGGGATCAGGCAGCGGAATGTGGCGATTGAGGAGATTGCCGCGCGGCTCGGAGTGCGCGCCGAACGAGGACGACGCTTCGCTGAATTGACCAGCCTGAGGGTAGGCGGATCTATCGATTGGGTCATCTTTCCACAAACTGAAGCACAAGCAGCAGGAGTGGTTCACATCCTGGACGAAGCAGGCATCGGCTGGCGGGCGCTCGGGTCGGGCAGCAATGTCCTTGCCGATGATGGCGAGCATCACTACGTAGTTTTGAGTTTGAAAGATTTGAAGGGCGAAGTGCAGTTTGACGGAGAGCTGGTCCAGGTCAGCGCCGGCTATTCCTTACCGCGTCTATGCGTCGACGTTGCCCGGCAAGGCCTTTCAGGCATTGAGGGTCTGGGGGGAATTCCCGGAACCG